>DATFUE010000362.1:0-9796 GCA_035261165.1 Myxococcota bacterium | reverse complement strand
CCCGCCAGCGTACACGTCGCGAGCGGGCCCAGTCGCCCCACGAGCAGTCCCGATAGCGGCGCGCCCAGCAGGCCCGACGCACCCATGGTCGCGAGACTGTAGACCGAGAGCACACGGCCGCGGTGCGCGGGCGGCGCCTTCTCCTGGAACAGGGTACGGCTGGCGTTCATGAACATCGCCCCGCCGAGGCCGAAGAGGAAGACGATCGACAGCGCCACGGGAAACGGCAGACCCAGGCCGAGCGCGATCATGCACAGCGCGCCGATGCCGAGTGACGCGAGCTGCGCGACGCCCTTCCGGCGCACGCCCCCGCGGGCCAGGATCCATGCCGAGCTCGCGATGATGCCGAGCGGAAAGCAGCCGAAGAGCAGCGACAGATCCGCGAGGTCGCCGGCGTAGTAGTCGCGCACGAGCAGCGGAAACACGACCAGGAACGGGCCGATGAAGAACACGCCCAGGGCGATCGCGAGCAGCGCGACCGGCGCGAGCACCGGCGAGCGCGCGACCTCGCCGACACCCTCGAGAAGCTCGGAGACCGTGAGTGCGGCGCGCTTGGGCCCCTCGCGTGCGCGCCGCGGCAGGCGCGCGATCGCCGGCGCGCCCACCAACAGGATAGCCGCCTGGATCGCGATCAAGGCCACGATGCCCACGTTCGCGCCGATCCGCGCCGAGAACGAGCCGAGCGCTTGCATCCCCCACTGAGTCATCGTCAGCACGCTCACCGCGCGCATCAGATTCCCGCCCGATACGTCGGAGAGAAGCGCGTCGCGAGCCGGCATCAGGAATGCGCTCACGGTTCCCATCCCGACTCCATAGGCGACCACGAGCGGCATCGAGAGCGCGCCTGCGTGCACGCCGAACGCGAGCGCGGCGGTGAGTGCGGCAGCCACGAGGTGAAGCGCGATCAAGAGCCGGCGCCGATCCGTGCGATCCGCGACCGCGCCGCCGATCAGGATCAGCACCACGGCCGGCAGCTGACTCGACGACTGCGCGAGCGCCATCGCCGTACCGCCGCCGCGCAGGTGCTGAGTCACGAGCGCGGGCACGATCACGCCGTTCAGGCCGAACGACAGGAACCACGTCCCCGCCGCGACCACGTACCACAGCCACGCGCTCGAGGCCGCGGGCAGGCTTTCGACCCTCATCACCACCGCGCGCATTGTCGCACACGCCTCCGGCTCGACAGGCGCGGTGCCGCGAGCGACGTTCCCCCGGTGACCACGGACGTCTCCCAGCTCGACGACGCATACGGCCGCACGACGGCGCGCTTCTACGACGCGGCGTACGAGCGCAGCCCGCAGGTGGGCGCCGACTCCGACTTCTACCGCTCACTCGCGCGCGAGGGCGCCGGTCCAGTTCTCGAGCTCGGCTGCGGCACGGGGCGCGTGCTGCTGCGCATCGCGGAGGACGGCTTCCCCTGCACCGGCTTGGACGCGTCGCAGCACATGCTCGAGGCGCTGCGCGCGAAGTCGCGCTTCCCGAATCTGCGCCTGGTGCGCGCGCCGATGCAGCGCTTCGAGCTCGGCCAGGATCGCTTCACGCTGATCTATTCGGCCTTCCGCGCCTTCCAGCACCTCTACACCGTGGAGGATCAGCTCGGATGTCTCGCCTGCGTGCGCCGCCATCTGGCGCCGGGCGGCCGGCTCGCGTTCGACGTGTTCGCGCCGAAATTTGCGCGCAGCGCGCTGCTCGAGGAGCCGGAGCAGGTCGACTCACGCTTCGAACACGACGGCGAGTCCGTCACGCGCTACGCCACCGTGTCGCGCGACCCCGGAGCGCAGCTGCTCCAGGTCCGCTTCCGCTACGAGCGCACGCGCAACGGCGAGCTCGTCGGCAACGACGAGGCGCGCTTCCGGATGCGCTGGTTCTGGCGCTTCGAGCTCGAGCACCTGCTCGCGCGCGCCGGCTTCGGCGAGGTCGTGCTCTACGGCGATTTCGACCGGCGGCTGGTCGGCGCCGACACCCCGGCCTTCATCGTCGTCGCGCGCTAGCGGACCTTCACGACGATCGAGCCAAACACCGCGTGGCCCTCGATGCGCAGCAGCGGCGCTTCCGCGTCGGAGTCGCGCGGATCCTCCAACGCGCTGCCCTGGCCGGTGACTCGGCGGATCTGATCCGCGAGGAAGCGGCGCACGCGCCCGCCCGCGTCGCGCTGCTCCACGCTGCCGAGGACCGCGGACGCGGCGAGCTCCACCTCGAGGTCGGCGGGCACGAGGATCTCGATCGAGCCGAACAACGCGAGCGTCTCGAGCACGGTGACTCCGGGCGCGAGCAAGGCCTGCGTGAAATCGAGCACTACGCTGCCGAAGCAGGCGCGCACGCGCGTGTCCTCGGCAGGGAGCCACTCGCCGCGCCGGGCGGTGGCGGAGAAGACCGCGAAGATCGTCTCGGGCTCCAGCGGATCGTCGAGCTCGCTGCCGCGCGCGGGTTCGTTCATCTCGCGCGCGATTCTGACACAGGTGCGCGCTTGCAGGCGGCGGGCGTGCGGCGCAAGATGGCTGCCGCCCCCGGACGATCGCGCCGGGCAGATGGGAGACCCATGCCGCGACTCGCGCTCCTCTCGCTCCTGCTCTGCGCGCTTGCCGCGCCGCCGCGCGTCCACGCGCAGCAGCTCGACAGCGACGATCAGAAGGCGATCTACGCGCTCGGCTTCGCCGTCGCGCGAAATCTGAAGAGCTTCGACCTCACCCCGGAGGAGGTGAAGATCCTCGAGGCGGGACTGACTGCGGGACTCACCGGTGGAAAGCCCGCGATCGACGTCGCGACCTACGAGCCGAAGCTCGACGCGCTGGCCCAGGCGCGCAACGGCGTGCGCACGAAGCGCGAGCGCGACGCGTCCGCGGCGTTTCTGAAGTCGGCGGCCGCCCAGAGCGGCGCGAAGACCACCGCGAGCGGGCTCGTCTACCGCGAGCTCAAGGCCGGGTCGGGAGACAAGCCGACGCCGAAGGACAAGGTGAAGGTGCACTACACCGGAAAGCTGCGGGACGGCAGTGTCTTCGACAGCTCGGTCGCCCGTGGTCAGCCGGCCGACTTTCCGCTCGCGCGCATGATCCCGTGCTGGCTCGAGGGCCTGCAGCTCATGAAGCAGGGCGGGAAGGCGCAGATCACCTGTCCCGCGGACCTCGCCTACGGAGACAAGGGCATGCCGCCGGGCACCGGCGACCGCATTCCGCCGGGCGCGGCGCTGCAGTTCGAGGTGGAGCTGCTGGGCATCGAGAAGAACGGGGCGCTGACGGAGAAGCTGCCGGAGAAGCCGCCGCTCGAGTGACTCGCGCCCGACTCAGCCGGGCGGCAGGCGGCGCGAGCGCCCGCGGCGGCGCGCGGCGATCCCCTGCAAGGCCACGATCGCGCCGCCCAGCACGAACAGGAGATTCGTGACCGGGCTCCACTGCGTGAAGCGCCCGCCCGCCGCGATGCCGATGCCGATGCCGATCAGCATGAACCCGGAGCGGCCGCGGGCCCGCCCGAGCGCCCGCCCGACCGACAGCCCCACGAGGATCCCGCCCGCGGTCGGAAAGGCGCCGCCGCTCGCGAAGCCGAGCGTGGGAGTCGCGAGCAGGAGCGCGCCGATCACGAGGGGCGTCGCCACGTCGGGGCGCAGCAGCGCGTCGACCAGGCTCCCCGAGCGCGGCTCGGGTGGCAGCGCGGGCACCCGGGACGTCGCGCGCGAGCGGCGCGCCAGTCGCTCCTCGCGCCGCGTCGGGGGGCGGATGCTCGCCGGCGCGCCGCGCGCACCCAACGTCGCGAGCGCGGAAGGAACCAGCGAGTACACGCGCACCGGGTGCTCGATGTTCTTCAGCGTGCGCACGCCCTCGTCGCGGAACTCGCCGGAGATCTTGTTGTGCACCTGCTGATACACCGCCTCCGACACCAGAATGTGTCCCGGCTGCGCGAGCGACTCGAGCCGCGCGGCGATGTTCACGCCGTCGCCGTAGACCTTGTACTCCTCGACGATGACGTCGCCGACGTGCACGCCGATGCGCGTGTCGATGCGGCGCTGGTCCGGAAGTGACTCGTTCTGGCGCGCCTGCTCGGCCTGGATCGCCTGCGCGCAGCGCGTGGCGTTCACCACCGAGTCGAACTCGGCGAAGACCGAGTCCCCCGCGGTGTCGACGACGCGGCCCTCGAGCTCGAGCACCTGCGCCTCGACCCGCTGGTGGAAGGCGCGGATCTCGCGCGTGGTCCACTCCTCGTCGCTGCCCATCAGGCGGCTGAAGCCGGAGACGTCGACCATCAGGATGGCGGCCAGCTTGCGGCGCGAGCGCGGCGCCTCAGCTTCCAACCCGCGCCCCCGCGCGCGCCAGCTCGCCCATGAGGCCGAAGAGCTCGAGCCCGTTGGCCACGCCCTGCTTCCCGCCGCTCCACTCGCGGTAGAGCGTGTGCACGTTCACCGCGATGCGCTCCGCATCGCCCAGGCCGGCAAAATGAGCGAGCGGGAGCTCGCGGGCCGCGTCGGCGGCCGAGAGTCCCGCGTCGAAACACTCGCGCGCGCGGTCGCGCACGTGCACCAGATAGTCGCGCACCGCGAGCGCGCCCTTCGCGTCGCTGAGCGGCCCGTGGCCGGGCACGACCACCTCGGCGCCGAGCTCCGCGATGCGCTCGCAGGCGGCGATCCAGTTCGCGACCGGTCCCGCCCACACGATCGGCGTTCCGCCGATGAACAGGATGTCGCCCGTGTACACGACGCGCTCCCGCGGCAGCCACACCAGGATGTCGCCCCGCGTGTGCGCCGGCCCGACCTCGATGAGCACGACCTCCTTCGCGCCGACGCGCAGGCGCAGCTCCCCGTCGAAGACCTCCGTCGGCGGGGTGTGCCGGATGCCCCGGAACTCGAAGGGCGCGAACACCTTTGCGAGATACTCGCCGCCGGGGCCGAGCGCCGCCGCGTTCTCGAGCACCCGCACCATCGCCTCGGGCGGTAGCTCGTCCATCTCGGCCGCGCTCGCGCGCGAAGCCACGATGCGCGCGCCATCGACCAGCTGATTGCCGTAGCAGTGATCGCCGTTCGCGTGCGTGTTCACCAGCGTGCCGATGCGCGCCGCCGCGGGAACGGACGCGCGCATGGCCGCGAGCATCTCGGCCGTGAGCCGCAGGTCGAAGAGCGTGTCGACCAAGAGTGACTCGCCCGCGTCCGCGACCAGGCCCGCGTTGCTCCAGCCCCAGCCGCCGTCGGGCTGGAGCCAGGCGAAGCAGCCGCGGCCGAGGTCGTGCAGGCCCTTGGTGAAGCGCCAATCGCCCATGCGCCAAGCGTACCACGCGTGTGATAGAACCCGGAGATGCTGCGCGTGCTGACCTTGAACCTGTGGAACGACTCGGGCCCGTGGCCGCTGCGCGCCGAGCGCATCCGCGCGTGGCTCGACAGACTGTCTCCCGACCTGATCGCCTTTCAGGAAGTGCTGCAGTCGCCCGAGCGCGATCTCGCGCGCGAGCTGGTCGGGGAACGCGGTTACGAGCTCGCGTTCGCGAAGGCCAGCACGTTCTGGAAGTCGCAGAGCGACGCGTTCGGGAACGCGATCGCGTCGCGCTGGCCGATCGCCAAGAGCGACGTCCTGCCGCTGCCCGACCGGGGCGACGGCGAGACGCGCTGCGCGCTCCTGAGTCACATCGAGTCTCCGCACGGCCCGCTGCGCTTCGCCTGCACGCACCTCAACTGGAAGTTCCACCACGGCGCGACGCGCGAGAAGCAGGTGGTGGCGCTCGCCGACTTCGCGCGCGCGCAGCGCGTGCACCGCGGCTTCCCCACGATCGTCGCGGGCGACTTCAACGCGGAGCCTGACTCGGACGAGATCCGCTACATGACCGGGCGCCATTCGATCGACGGACGCAGCGTGTACTGGAACGACGCGTGGCTGGTCGCCGGGCGCGACGGCGACGGAGTCACTTGGTCCAACCGCAACGCGTACGCGCGGACGGCGCTCGAGCCGGAGCGGCGCATCGACTACGTGTTCGTCGACTATCCGCTGCGCGACGGCAGGGGTCTGGTCGAGTCATGCCGCGTCGTGTGCAACGACGAGCGCGCGAGTGTCTGGCCGAGCGATCACTTCGGCGTGTACGCCGAGCTGCGGACGGAGCCGCTCTAGCGCGGGGCGCGCTCCGCGACGACCACCCACAGGGGGTCCGCGCCGGCGGGCGAGCGATCCACGACGCGCGCTTGGCGAAAGCCACGCGCCTCTGCGAGATACTCGCCGACCAGGCGCAGGCGAGCGTCCGCGGGCAGCGAGCGCCACGCGGCGATCGCCTTGGTCGGGAACAGGCGGTGAGACGTCGCGACCAGAACCTTGCCGGCGTCGCGCAGCACGCGCGCGACCTCCTTGAATACCTCCACGGGCCGCACCAGGTACTGCACCGAGACCGCGCACAGAACCGCGTCGAACCCGGCGTCGGGCCAGGGCAGGGCGGGCTCGCGGTTCAGGTCTTGGACCCGGCGCTCGTCGAGCCGGGGGTTCGCGTCGAGCTCCGCCGCGTTCATCCCCAGTCCGGCGACGTGCGCATAGCGGACCTCGCCCGGGAGATGCGAGACCCACGAGGACATCAGGTCGAGCAGCCGGCCGCCCGGTGGCAACTCCTCGCGGTAGAGCTGCGTGAGCGCGGCGATGGTCGCGTCGTCGATGTGCAGCGCGAAGCGCGGCTCGCCGTAGAAGAGCGCGTCGGGCGACTCGTCCACGCGCGCGAACACTTCGGCGGGGAACTTGCGCTCGCTCATGTCGAGCTGTCTCTCACGCGCGGCGCGCGCGCGCAAGCGGCGCCGCATTCCTTGGACGGGTCGCGGCCGCTTCTACTACTCTTCGGCGCATGAAGCTCCGGCTCTTCACGCTGCTCGATCCGCCGCTCTCGCAGTTCGGCGACAGCGACGCGGCGAAGCTCGCCTGGGTGGTGCGACTGCGCTGGATCGCGCTCTGCGCGCAGGGTCTTTCGATTCTCCCGGCGCTGCGCTTCGACCTGCTCGAGCGCCCACGGGTGCCGCTGTTTCTGGGCGTGGTCGCGGCGCTCGCGCTGCTGAACGCGCTCACCTGGGCGCGCCTCAAACGCAAGGGCGACGTGTCGCAGCCCGAGCTCGGCGCGCAGCTCTTCGCCGACATCGCGGCGCTGTCCGCGCTGCTCGGTCTCTCCGGCGGCGCGTGGAATCCGCTGGTGCCGCTCTTGTTCTTCCACGCGGGCCTCGGGGCGCTCTTGCTCGAGGGCCGAGTCTCGCTCGGCTTCTTCTGGAGCCTGGTCGCGTGTCTCGCGTTCGTGCAGGCGTTCGGTCACGTGCCGCCGGGGCTGATCGAGACGCGCGTATCGCCCGCCGTGCTGTTTCCCGCGCAGTTTCTCGTCGCGGGTGTCTTCTGGCTGTTCACGACCTGGCTCTCGCACACGCTCGCGGCGCTGCAGGCGCACGTGCACGCGCGGCGCCAGGAGCAGGGGCGCATCGATCGCCTGCGCGCGGTCGGCGCACTCGCGGCCGGTCTCTCGCACGAGTTCGCGACGCCGCTGAACACGGCAATGCTGAAGCTCGAGAGACTCGCGCGAAAGCGCGACCTCGAGGGCGATCCCGCGCTCGAGGAGGCGAGCGAAGCGCTCGCGCGCTGCGAGGACGTGCTGCGCCAGATGGCCGGCTCGCAGCTGCGGCCCGACGCGCTGCGGCTCGAGGTCGAGGACGTGGGCGACCTGGTCGACAAGGTCTGCGCGGGGCTGCGCGCCGAGGATCCGGCCGTTCCGCTGCGCTTCCGGCGCGAGCGCGGGCCGGCGCTGGTGCAGGTGCCCGCGGTCGCGTTCACCCAGGCGGTGCTGAACCTGGTCGACAACGCGCTCGAGGAGAGCAGCCCGGAGGCGCCGGTCGAGGTCGAGGTGCGCGCGACGGCGGAGCGCGTCAGCGTCGAGGTCCGCGACCGGGGCCCGGGCTGGCCCGATCTGGTCCGAGCGCACCTGGGCGAGCCGTTCGTCACGACGCGCCCCGGCGGCGTCGGGCTCGGGCTCTACTTCGCCTACACGCTCGCCGAGACGATCGGCGGCAAGCTCGAGCTCGACTCGGTGGCGGGCGGCGGTGCGATCGCGCGCCTGGTGTTGCCGGTCGCGCGCAACGCCGCGGTGCAGGCACGCGCGTGAGTCAGACGCAGTCACTCCTGATCCTCGACGACGACGAGCGCTTCGCCGAGACGCTCGCGCTCGAGTTCGCCGAGCGCGGCTGGCGCGTCGATTGCGTCACGGATCTGGACGAGCTCCGCGCGCTGCCGCCGTTCCCGCACCGCTTCGCGAGCGTCGACCTGCGCCTGCGCCACCAGAACGGTCTCGACGCGATCCCGCTGATCCTCGAGCGTTCACCGCGCGCGCGCATCGTCGTGCTGACCGGTTACGGCAGCATCGCGACGGCGGTGCAGGCGGTGAAGCAGGGTGCGTTCAACTATCTCACGAAGCCCGTGCAGGTCGAGGACTTGCTCGCCGCGTTCAAGGGAGAGCCCCTCCAGTCACAGACCCCGCTCGCGGCGGGCGCCGCCGGTCAGACGCTCGCGCGCCGCGAGCGCGAGTACATCGAGTGGGTGCTGGCCGAGTGCGGCGGGAACATCAGCCGCGCCGCGCGCCAACTCGGGCTCCATCGCCAGAGCCTGCAGCGCAAGCTGCGCAAGTTCACCCCGCGGGTGTGAAGCATCATCTGCCCGCAAGCGCGGAACGCGCGCGCAGCGAGCGAAGCGAGCGTAGGCCGTAGGGCGAGGCCGTCCTCGCCCGTATACGGCTCAGAGTCCATCGATCTTCCAGCTGTCGCCGTCGCGCACGATGAGTGCTTTGCGCGTCTCCTTCGAGAGGGTCCTCCAGCGGAAGAAGCTCTTCTCTTCGCGCGTGATCACGACCTGGGCGTCGATGCGGCCAGTGTCGAAGCCGGCGATGAAGTCGATCGCCATCTGCTGGCGGACGCCGCTGTTCGCGAAGGCGGATCGATAGGCCTCGAGCTGACCGGGGCGGAGCCGCTGCAGACTGGGCAGCGCCCCCCAGTCACGCGCGTTCAGCGCGCGGTTCCAGGCCTCGAGCACTTGTTCGATCGCGCGCTTCTGAGCGCGTGAGTCGCGCACCTGTGGGCGCGACGCCGGCGTCGCCGGGCCGCGCAACGCCGGTGCCGCGGCGGCGGTTGCAGCGGCGCTCGCTTCCAGAGGCGCGGAGACCGGGGCGAGCGCAGGCTCGGGCGGCTTCACGCTGGTTGCGGGTGCTGCTTGCGCGACGGCCGCGGGGGCCGGCGCGGGCGTCGCGGCGGGCGCGGTCGCAGCCACCGGCGCAGGCGCCGGCGCAATCAGCGGCGCGGCGGCGGCCACGGGCGCCGCTGCCGGGACGGATCGTCCCGCGCTCGCGAGCAGCTTCACCGCGTCGCCGCGGAGTGACTCGGCGGCGAAGAGTCGCTCGCGCTCGGCGTCGGCGGCCGCGCAGCCCGCGTCGCTCGCGGCCTCGCCGAGCGACTTCGCTCGCTCGCCGAGCCCGGCCGCCGGCGGCAGAGCGGCGACCGCGGCGCGCGCTCCTGCGACCTCGGCCGCGGCCGCGGCGCGCAGCCAGTGATCGAGCAGGCTCTGACACGCCCGTGTGTAGCCGTCGCTGGCGCGGGTGAAGCGCTCCTCGGCACCGGCGTAGTCCATCGCCTGCAGTGCCTGCTCCGCCTCTCGCTGTTCCTCGCCCGCGTACTCGATGCGCCGGCGAGCATCTTCGATCGCCTCGGCGACGCCCGCGCCGGCGCGGCTCGAGAGGCCACCGACCAGCGCGGCCGCTTGCGCGTGCGCAGCCTCGGCGCCGGCGTAGTCCATCGCCTGAAGCGCTTGCTCCGCCTCTCGCTGCTCCT
>DATFUE010000361.1:0-4291 GCA_035261165.1 Myxococcota bacterium | reverse complement strand
GCGAGTCAGGAGAGGCGCTTCAGCTCGTCGAAGAATCCGGGGAACGTCTTGCCGACGCACTCCGGGTCCTGAATCACGATCCCGTCGAGCGCGAGCCCGGCGACCGCGAAGCTCATCGCCATGCGGTGATCCTGGTAGGTCGCGATCCGGGCCGGCAAGAGCGTCGCCGGCGGGTCGATCAGGAGATCCGTCGCCGTCGTCTCGACGCGCGCGCCGAGCTTCTCGAGCTCGGTCTTCAGCGCCGCCATGCGGTCGGTCTCCTTGAAGCGCAGGTTCGGGACGTTGCGAATCGCCGTGCGGCCGCGCGCGAACACCGCCACCACCGCCAGGGTGAGCGCGCTGTCGGGCAGCGCGTTCAGATCCACGTCCACTCCGTGCAGGTAGCGCGGCCCGCGCACCGCGATCCAGCGCGGCCCGCGCTCGACGCTGCAGCCCATGCGCTCGAGCACCTCGACGAAGCGCACGTCCGCCTGCTGCGACGCCGCCGAGAGACCCTCGACGCGCACGCGCCCGCCGGTGACCGCCGCGGCCGCGAAGAAGTAAGTCGCAGCCGACGCGTCGGGCTCCACCTGGTAGGTGCGCTGCCGGTAGCGCTGGCCGCCGGGGATCTTGAAGGTATCTCCGCGCGCGTCCACCGAGATGCCGAACGAGCTCATGATCTCGAGCGTCAGGTCGACGTACGGCCGCGAGGTGATCTGCGCGGCGGTGATCTCCACGTCGTGCTCCGCGAGCGGCGCGATCATCAAGAGCGCCGACAGGAACTGACTCGACTTCGACGCGTCGACCGCGACCCGCCCGCCGCTGAGACGGCCGCCCTGCACCGTGACCGGCGGACAGCCCGCCACCGTGCGCACCGAGACACCGAGCGCGCAGAGCGAGTCGGCCAGGTCCTGGATCGGGCGCTCTCGCATGCGCGGCACGCCGTCGAGCACGACCTTCCCCTGCACCAGCGCGGCGCACGCGGTGAGGAAGCGGATCGTCGTGCCGGAGGCGCGGCAGTCGATCGGGTGCAGGGGGATCGCGAAGTTCCCGCCGACCCCGTGCACGATCGCGTCCTCGCCGGTGCGCTCGACGCGCACGCCCAGGCGGGCGAGGCCGTCGGTCATGGCGAGTGTGTCGTCGGACTCCAGCCAGCCGACCAGCCGGCTCGGGCCGTCCGCGAGCGCGGCGCACACGAAAGCGCGGTTCGTCAGGCTCTTCGAGCCCGGCACGCGCACCGTGGCATCGGGCGCAGAGATTCGCGCGACCGCGAGTTCCCCCATCCGGCCGCGAACCGTAGCACAGGCGCTAACCCGCTGAAATGGAAGGCAAAACCATTTCTGGAGCCGGGCGAGGCCGCGTTGACCGCGCGGGGCCGCCGGGATAATCTCGCCGCCGTTTGCCGGCCCGCTGGTCCCATGGGCACCCCCATGCTCCGGACCACGTCCCGGTTTCCCGTTGTCCCTCGTGCGCGCGCAGGAGAATCGCAGATGCCGAAGTACCGCTTACTCACTCCGGGTCCCGTGGCCGTGCCCGAGCGCGTGTTGCACGCGATGGCCCGCACCTTGCTCCACCACCGCGCCCCCGCGTTCATTCCCGTGTTCAAGGAAGTGCGCGCGAACCTGAAGAAGGTGTTTCAGACCGAGCAGGACGTGCTGATCCTCGCGGCGACCGGAACCGGCGCGATGGAAGCGGCCGTGATCAACTCACTCTCGCCCGGTGACCAGGCGGTCGTCGTGCGCGGCGGGAAGTTCGGCGAGCGCTGGACGGAGATCTGCACCGCGAACGGGATCCGCTGTGAGAACGTCGACGTGGAGTGGGGCAGGGCGGTCGAGCCCGCCGCGGTGCGCGAGGCGTTCAAGCGCGTGCCCGACGCGAAGGCGCTGTTCGTGCAGGCCTCCGAGACGTCCACCGCCGTCTACCACCCGATCCGCGAGCTCGCGGAAGTGACTCACGAGAAGTCGGAGCGGCTCATCGTCGTGGACGGCATCAGCGGCGTCGGCGTGCACGACCTGCCGATGGACGCCTGGGGCCTCGACGTCGTCGTCTCCGGCAGTCAGAAGTCGTGGCTGCTGCCGCCTGGCCTCGCGTTCATCGCGCTGTCCGAGCGCGGCTGCGCTGCGGCGAAGGCCGCGAAGTGCCCGCGCTACTACTTCGACCTGCGCAAGGAGCTGAAGGCGCAGGCGGACGATCAGACCGCCTGGACCGCCCCCGTGTCACTCGTCGTCGGCCTGCAGGAAGCCCTGCGCATCATCCTCGACGAGGGCCTGCACGAGGTGTTCGCGCGCCACGAGGCGCTCGCGCGCGCGACGCGCGCCGCGATGACCGCGCTCGGCCTGCGCCTGGTCGCGCCCGACTCCCCGTCGTTCGCGTGCACCGCGGTGTACGTGCCCGACGGCATCGACGGCAATCGCTTCGTGAAGCACCTGCGCGACGCGTACAACGTCACGTTCATGGGCGGGCAGGGTCACCTCGAGGGCAAGATCTTCCGCATCGGCCACATGGGCGACGTCGACGGCTTCGACATGATCAGCGCCGTCGCCGCGGTCGAGATGACGCTCGCCGACATGGGTCACTCCGTGAAGCTCGGCGACGGAACGCGCGTGGCGATGGAGCTCCTGCGCAAAGCCGGACTGAAGAAGACCTAGCCGTGGCGCGCGTACTGATCTCCGACAAGCTCTCCGACGAGGGCCTCGCGATTCTCGCGGACGCCGCGGGCATCCAGGCCGATCACAAGCCGGGTCTCTCGCCCGACGAGCTGAAGAAGATCCTGCCCGAGTACGACGGGCTGATCATCCGCAGCGGCACCAAAGTGACTGCGGACCTGATCGAGGCCGGCAAGAAGCTGCGCGTGATCGGCCGCGCGGGCATCGGCGTCGACAACGTCGACCTCGGCGCAGCGACGGCGCGCGGCATCATCGTGATGAACACCCCCGAGGGCAACACGGTGACGACCGCGGAGCACGCGATCGCGCTCCTGACCTCGCTCGCGCGCCAGATCCCGCAGGCCACCGCCAGCATGCGCGCCGGGAAGTGGGAGAAGAACCGCTTCAACGGCAAGGAGCTCTTCGAGCAGGTGCTCGGCGTGATCGGGCTCGGCAACATCGGCTCGATCGTCGCGGACCGGGCGCGCGGGCTGCGCATGCGGGTCATCGCGTTCGACCCGATCGTCTCCGAGGAGCGCGCGCAGCGGCTCGGCGTGGACCTCGTGTCACTCGACGAGCTGTACGCGCAGGCCGACGTGATCTCCGTGCACGTGCCGCTCACCGAGGGCACGCGCGGCATGCTCGGGCGCGAGGCGTTCGCCAAGATGAAGCCCGGCGTGTTGCTCGTGAACGCGGCCCGCGGCGGCATCGTCGACGAGGCCGCGCTGCTCGAGGCGATCCAGGCGAAGAAGGTGGCGGGCGCGGCGCTCGACGTCTTCGCGCAGGAGCCGCCGCCGAAGGACCACCCGCTGCTCTCGCGCGAGGAGGTCATCTTCACGCCGCACATCGGCGCGGCCACCGAGACGGCGCAGCTGAACGTCGCGATCGCCGTCGCCGAGCAGGTGCGCGACTATCTCGTGTCGGGCGTCGTGCGCAACGCCGTGAATCTGCCCTCGGTCTCCGCGGACGACCTGGTGACCCTGCGCCCGTTCGTCCTCCTGGGCGAGAAGCTCGGCCTGTTCCAGGGCCAGGTCGCGGTTGGCGGCATCACCGAGATCGACGTCGAGTACGCCGGCGAGATCGCCGAGCTGAACGTCGCGCCGGTCACGATCGCGGTGCTGCGCGGCATCCTCGCGCCCTGGGTCGGCGACGAGGTCAACTTCGTGAACGCGCCCCTCGTCGCGCAGAAGCACGGCGTGCGCGTGATCGAGTCGAAGTCCGCCGCGCCCGAGGACTACGTCTCCCTGCTCACCGTGCGCGTCCGCTCGCGCGAGGGCGAGTCACACCTGGTGGCGGGCACGATCTTCGGCCGCACCCAGCCGCGCATCGTGCGCGTGGACGACTTCCGCTTCGAGGCCATCCCCGAAGGGCCGACCTTCCTGATCCGCAATCAGGACCGCCCCGGCGTGGTCGGCCGCATGGGCACCTTGCTCGGCGGCGCGGGGATCAACATCAAGCGCATGCAGCTCGGCCTCCACCTCTCGAGCGGCCAGGCGCTGCAGCTCCTGTCCGTCGAGCCGATGCCCTCGGCGCAGGTGCTCGACTCCGTGCGCAAGCTCGAGAACGTCGAGACGGCGCTCTTGCTCGATCTCGGCGCGCGAGTCACCTGAGTCATGCCGAACGTCGTCGTCGTCGGTGTGCAGTGGGGCGATGAAGGGAAGGGCAAG
>DATFUE010000360.1:0-4006 GCA_035261165.1 Myxococcota bacterium | reverse complement strand
CTCGGCACGTTTCCGGCGCGGGTCGAGCGCGGCGCGGGCCTGCCGCCGTTCGCGAAGTTTCCGTACTTCCCCGAGCAGGGCGTCGAGCTGCTCGCGCCGGTGAGTGAGCTCGTGCTCGCGGGCGCGGTCGAGCCGGTGGCGTTCTTCGGTTATCCCAAGATCCCGAGCCGGCTCGCGCCGGAGGGCTGCCGCATTTCTGTGTTGGCCACGCCGGACGAGGACGCGACGACCGCCCTAGAGGCGCTGGCCGAGGCGCTCGGCGCGAAGCCCGAGGCGGGCATCTACGCCGCGCGCGAGGCGTTCCCGGAAGCGAAAGGGAAGCTCAACTCGGAGACGCTCGGGCGCACGCTCGCGCGGCTCCAGCCCGAGGGTGCGATCGTCGTCGACGAAGCCGCGACCTCGGGCGCGCAGTGGTTCTCGCTGGCCGGCGGCGCGGCGCCGCACACGGTCCTGTCACTGACGGGCGGCGCGATCGGGCAGGGGCTGCCGAACGCCGTGGGCGCCGCGGTTGCCTGCCCCGACCGGCGGGTCATTGCGTTCCAGGCCGACGGCAGCGGCATGTACACCGTGCAGTCACTCTGGACGCTGGCGCGCGAGAGCCTCGACGTCACGGTCGTCGTCTGCGCGAATCACGCCTACCGAATCCTGAAGGTCGAGCTCGCGCGCGCCGACATCACCCAGCCCGGGCCTGCCGCGCGCGCGCTCACCGACCTCGCCCCGCCCGAGCTCGACTTCGTGTCGCTCGCGCGCGGCCTCGGCGTCCCGGGCGAGCGCGCCGAGACGGCCGAGCAGCTCGCCGCCGCGCTCGAGCGCTCGTTCGCGACGCGCGGCCCGCGTCTGATCGAAGCAACGCTTTAGTTGACTTCGCTCGCCTGCGGCTCGCTGCGCGCGGCTGCGCCGCTTGCGGGCTCGGCTCGAGGCGGCTCTCGCCTCGCCGTCGGGTTGCTCATCAACGGGATCGAGAAGAGTCGGAGTCACCAAGCTCAGTTACTCACTCAGTCAAACCCCGAGGGAGCCCGGGCGGGGCCGGAGCCGGCTGAGGGGGGTCCCGTACTCGGGGGGACCCCCGAAGCGGCGACGGACACCGCACGGGCGGCGCCACTGGATCCGAAAAACGCAGCCCGAGCGCTCGCCGGATGCCGACGAACCTTAGGCGTACTCGCCGGGTGAGGAGGCGCCGGCGACGCGCGGGCGGTGAGTCATAGCGCCTTAGCTCCCGCCCTAGCGCCCGCCCGAGCGCAGCGCGCGCGCGCGCCGGCATACTTCGTCGACGCTGAAGCCGTACTCGCGGAGCAACACATCGCCGGGGGCGGACGCGCCGAAGCGCTCCACGCTGAGCACGGAGCCCGCGTCGCCGACCCAGCGATGCCAACCCTGGGCGATCCCCGCTTCGACCGCCAGGCGCGCGCGCACGGCCGACGGCAGGACGGCTTCGCGCCCCGCGGCGGGCAGCGCCTCGAACAGCTCCCAGCTCGGCATCGAGACACAGCGCACTGCGATGCCTTCGGCCTGCAGGCGCTCCGCCGCCGCGACGATCAGTCCGACCTCGGAGCCGCTCGCGATCAGGATCATCTCGGGCTTCCCCCCGGGCGGATCCGCGAGCACGTATGCGCCGCGGCGCAAACCCTCTGCCGCCGCGTAGCGATCGCGGTCGAGCGTCGGCACGTCCTGCCGGGTCAGCACCAGGGCGACCGGGTGTCCCCGGGTCTCCAGCGCGACGCGCCACGCCACCGCCGTTTCGTTCGCGTCGCCGGGCCTAATCACGATCAGGTCCGGAATCGCGCGCAGCGCGGCGAGCTGCTCCACGGGCTGGTGCGTCGGCCCGTCCTCGCCGAGCGCGATGCTGTCGTGGGTGAACACGTGCACGACGTGCAGCTTCGACAGGGCGGCCAGCCGAATTGGCGGGCGCATGTACTCGGAGAAGATCAGAAAGGTCGCCCCGTACGGGATGGTCCCGCCGTGCGCGGCCATTCCGTTCGCGATCGCGCCCATCGCGTGCTCGCGGACGCCGAAGTGGATGTTGCGCCCGCTGTAGCTCGAGCCGGCCTTGTCCGAGCCTTCGGGCTTCAGGGCGTCGACCGCCGGTGAATTGAAGTCGCCGAAGCCGACGAGCGCCGTCCGCGTGGACGGATCGAGGTCCGCCGAGCCGCCCGTCAGCGCGGCCAGACGCGGCGCGATCGCATTCATCACCTTGCCGCCGGCCGTGCGCGTGGCCATGCCCTTGGCGTCGGTGGGGAACACGGGGATGTCCGCGTCCCAGCCCGGCGGCAGCTCGCCCAGCAGACTCCGGTGCAGCTCCTGGGCGAGATCCGGGAACGCCTGCGCGTAGGCCGCCATGCGCTCGCTCCAGGCCGCTTCGTCGCGCGCGCCGCGATCGACCGCCTCGCGAAAGTGCGCGAGCGCCGGCTCCGGGATCAGGAAAGGCGGCTCGGTCGGCCAGCCGAGGTTTTGCTTCGTGAGCCGCACCTCCTCCACACCGAGCGGCGAGCCGTGCGCCTCGAAGCTGTCCTGCTTGTGCGGCGACCCGAAGCCGATGTGCGTGCGCACCAGGATCAGGCTCGGTCGCGCGCGCTCCACGCGCGCGGCGTGCAGCGCGCGCTCGATCGCGGGGCGATCGTTGCCGTCGGAGACGACCAGCGTGTGCCAGCCGTACGCGGCGAAGCGGCGCGCGCGGTCCTCGGAGAACGTGATCGGCGTGGCGCCCGCGAGGGTCACGGAGTTGTCGTCGTACAGGCAGATCAGCTTCCCGAGGCGCAGGTGCCCGGCGAGCGACGCGGCCTCGGCGGCGACGCCCTCCATCAGATCGCCGTCGCCCGCCAGCACGTACGTGGCGTGGTCGATCACCTCGTGGCCCGGGCGGTTGTAGCGCGTCGCGAGCTGGGCTTCCGCGATTGCCATGCCGACGGCGTTCGCGAAGCCCTGGCCGAGCGGGCCGGTGGTCGTCTCGACCCCGGGCGTGTGGCCGCGCTCGGGATGTCCCGGCGTCTTCGAGCCCCACTGGCGGAAGCGCTGGATCTCTTCGAGCGAAAGGTCATACCCCGTCAAGTGCAGCAGGCTGTAGAGCAGCATCGAGCCGTGGCCCGCGGAGAGCACGAAGCGGTCGCGATCCGGCCAGGCCGGATTGCGCGGATTGTGCTTCAGCAGCCGGGACCAGAGGACGTAGGCCATCGGCGCGGCGCCGAGCGGCATGCCGGGATGCCCGCTGTTGGCCTTCTGCACAGCGTCGACCGAGAGGAAGCGGATCGTGTCGACGCAGAGCTGGTCGAGTGAGTCTGGCATGGATTCCTCGCCGCGCGTTCGCGGTGTTCTACTATGCCCGATCGGAGAACAGCATCTTGAATCCCCCGCGCTCCGACGCCTTCGTGCTTTTCGGCGCTACCGGTGATCTCGCATATAAGAAAGTTTTCCCCGCGCTCCAGTCCATGGTCCGGCGCGGGCACCTCGACATCCCGATCGTCGGCGTCGCTCGAGCCGGCTGGAACGCCGACCAGCTGCGAGAATACGTGCGCGGGAGCCTGAAGGAACACAGCGCCGGCGTCGACGAAGCCGCGTTCGCGAAGCTCGCCAAGCTTCTGCGCTACGTCGATGGCGACTACAACAAGGCGGAGACCTTCAAGGCGCTGCGCCGGGAGCTGGGGAGCGCCGCCCACCCGGCGCACTACCTCGCGATTCCGCCGAGCATGTTCCCAGTGGTGATCGAACATCTGGGGCGCTCCGGCTGCGCGGTCGGCGCGCGCGTGATCGTGGAGAAGCCGTTCGGGCGGGACCTCGCGTCCGCGAGGGCGCTGAACCAGACGCTGCACACGATCTTCGCCGAGTCCGACGTCTTCCGCATCGACCACTATCTCGGCAAGGAGGCGGTGCAGAACCTGGTCGTGTTCCGCTTCGCGAACACGTTTCTCGAGCCGATCTGGAATCGGAACTACGTCGCGAGCATGCAGATCACGATGGCCGAGAGCTTCGGCGTCCAGGGGCGCGGCCGCTTCTACGAGGAGGCCGGCGCGAT
>DATFUE010000359.1:0-4894 GCA_035261165.1 Myxococcota bacterium | reverse complement strand
ACGGCGCACGGCTATCACGCGCTGAGCTACGGCTTCCTGGTGGGCGAGGTTCTGCGGCGGATCGACGGGCGCACGCTGGGCGCCCATTTCCGCGACGAGCTCGCGCTGCCGCTCGGCCTCGACTTCCACATCGGCTTCGGGCCGGAGCTCGACGAGCGCATCGCGGAGATCCTCCCCGCGCCGCCGTCGCCGCCGGGCGCGCCGAATCCGTTCGCCGCCGCCGCGCAGAATCCCGAGTCACTCGTCGGCAAGGTGTTCGGCAATCCGACGCTCGGGCCCGGCACGGTGAACACGCGCGCCTGGCGCGCGGCGGAGGTTCCGGCGGCGAACGGTCACGGCGGCGCGCGCGGGCTCGCGCGCATCTACGGCGCGCTCGCGACCGACGGCGTGCTCGACGGCGTGCAGGTGCTCTCGCCCGCACAGATCGCGCGCGCGAACACCGAGAACGCGTTCGGCTTGGACCAGGTGCTCTCGCCGCTGCACTCGCGCTTCGGCCTCGGCTTCATGCTGACCCAGCCGATGATCCCGTTCGGGCCGAACCCGCGCTCGTTCGGCCATCCCGGCGCGGGCGGCTCGATCGCGTTCGCGGATCCCGACGCGGGTGTCGGCTTCGCGTACGTCATGAACCAGATGCAGATGGGCCTCGGCGGCGACGCCCGCGGCTTCCGCCTGGTCGCCGAAGTGTACGAAGCGCTGAAAGGCTAGTATCGGGGCATGGCGCGACGACAGGAGCAGGAAGAGGCACGGACCGAGGTCACGGAAGTCGCGCCGGACGTGCTGCGCATGCAGCTCCCGATCCAGATGCCCGGCCTGGGGCACGTGAACTGCTACGCGTTGATCGACGGCGAAGGCGCGGCGGTCGTGGATCCGGGCCTGCCGGGCACGGCGAGCTGGCGCGCGCTGCAGGATCGCCTGAAGCAGGCGGGCATCCGCTTGAAGCACGTGCACACCGTCATCGTCACGCACTCGCACCCCGATCACTTCGGCGGTGCGTCGCGCTTCGTGCGCGAGTCGGGCGCGCGCGTGATCGGGCACCGCAACTTCCGCTTCGGAATGCCCGCCGCGGCGACGCCCGAGGTCTCGGTCGAGCACCTGGGCGAGAAGCGCGCGGTCGAGGGCGAGGCGGCCGCGGCACCGGCCGAGGCGGCGAGTGAGCCCGCGGCGACTCACTCACACGCTCACACCCACTCGCGCGGCATGATGGGTCCGTGGGGCGGGCCCACCCCTTGGGGAGGCGAGCGGCCGAAGCCCCCGTTCAAGCAGCGCATGCGCTGGCGCATGATGCGCATGATGGGCGGCGCGGACTTCGTGCCCGAGATCTCCGATCCGGTCGAGAACGGGAACGTGTTGCGGCTCGCGAAGCGCGACTGGTTCGTGCTGCACACCCCGGGTCACACTGAAGACCACATCTGCCTCCACGATCCCGAGCTCGGCATCTTCCTGGGCGGCGACCACGTGCTGCCGTCGATCACGCCGCACATCTCGGGTATCTCGTCCTCGCGCGACCCGCTGGCGTCGTTCTTCTACTCGCTCGACCGCGTGGCCGAGATCAACGGCATCAAGCACGCGCTGCCCGCGCACGGGCATCCGTTCACCGACTTGAAGGCGCGCACCGAGGCGATCAAGCGCCACCACTACGAGCGCCTCGACAAGATCCGCGCGATCTCGCGCGAGCTCGGCCCGACGACGGTGGAGGAGATCTCGAAGCGCCTGTTCCAGCCGCGCAGCTGGGGCGCGATGGCCGAGAGCGAGACCTACGCGCATCTCGAGCATCTGCGCCTCGCGGGCAACGCGGAGAGCCACCGCGAGGGCGAGAAGCTCATCTACACCGCTCGGTGACGTCCCATGAAAGCGATCCTGTGGGACAACGACGGGGTGCTCGTCGACACGGAGCCCTGGTATTTCGAGGCGTCGCGCGAGGCGCTGCGCGGGCTCGGTGTCGAGTTCGGCGAGGCGGAGTACGTCGAAATCTCGCTGCGCCTGGGCGCGAGCTGCTTCGATCTCGCCACGGCGCGGGGTGTGCCCCCGGAGCGCATCGCGGCCGCGCGCGCGGCGCGTAACTCGCACTACAGAGCGCTGCTGGCGGGCACGGAGCTCATCCCCGGCGTGCGCGAGACGCTCGAGGCGCTTCACGGCCGCCTGCCGATGGCGGTGGTAACCAGCTCGCAGCCGGAGCACTTCGCGCTGCAGCACGTGAACACGGGCGCGCAGCGCTTCTTCGAATTCGTGCTGACCGGCGCCGACTACGCGCGCTTCAAGCCCGACCCCGAGCCCTATCTCATGGCGGCCGCCCGGCTCGGCATCGCTCCCGCGGACTGTCTCGTGATCGAGGACACCGAGCGCGGGCTCGTCGCGGCCCTGCGCGCGGGCATGCGCTGCGCGGTCGTGCCGCGCGGGCTGTCCGCGCGCGGCGATTTCTCCGCCGCCCTCCGCGTGCTGGAGCGCGTCGAGCAGGTTCCGGAGCTCGTGGGCGACCTGCTAGCATCGCAGGTCGGGAGGGCACCGTGACCTACGCCGACGCCGCACCGGGCTTCACCTTGCACGACGCCGACTCGCACGTCATGGAGACGGCGGACTTCTTCCGCGACTTCGCCGATCCCGACGTGCGCGCGCGCATGAAGCCGCTGCCGATCGGCGCGGTGCGCCCCGGCGAGACGAGCTTCATCGACGAGCTGCGCGTGAAGCACCGCGATCCCGAGTTCCGCGCCCGTGCGGAGGCGGAGCTGATGACGCGCAAGAACTGGACGGCGACGGGCTC
Source organism: Myxococcota bacterium (assembly GCA_035261165.1). Classification (GTDB taxonomy): domain Bacteria; phylum Myxococcota_A; class UBA9160; order SZUA-336; family SZUA-336; genus VGRW01. The sequence continues at coordinate 2,136 of DATFUE010000359.1, read as the reverse complement.
CTTCCTCAAGGAGGACCGGCCGCGCGCACTCGATCTGCTGGGCTTCGCGAGTCAGCTCGTGTTCAACACCTTCGCCAGCAGCCGGCTGGTCGCGCTCGAGCACGGCGACGACGTCGACCTGTGCTACGGCGTCGCGCGCGCCCACAACCGCGCGCTGGCGGATTTCTGCGCGGCCGACTCGCGCTTGCTCGCCACCGGCTACGTCCCGCTGCGCGACTTCGCGCGCGCACGCGCCATGGCCGAGGAGTCACTCGGGCTCGGCTGCAAGGCGCTCCTCATCCCGTCGGCGTGCCCGAAGGGGCACTCACCGAGTCACGTCGCGCTCGACGCGCTCTGGGCCCTGGCTCAGGAAGCCGGCGCGCCGATCCTGTTTCACGTCGGCGGCGGCGGGCAGCTTCTCGACCCGAACTATTTCGAGAACGGTCTGCCGCCCGTGCCCGACTTCCACGGCGGCGCCGAGAACTTCCGCTCGGTCGATTACATGGCCATCCCCTACCCCGTCATGCAGACGCTCGCGACCCTGATCCTCGACGGCGTGCTCGAGCGCTTCCCGCGCCTGATGTTCGGGGTGATCGAGCAGGGCGCGTCGTGGCTGCCGGGCTGGATGCGCCTGCTCGACTCCGCGCTCGACGCATTCCACAAGAACGAGGAGCGATTGCAGCGCCTCTCGCTGCGCCCGAGCGAGTACGTGCGCCGGCAGGTGCGGGTGACTCCCTATCCCGCCGAGGACGTCGGCTGGATCGCTGCGAATTCGGGACCCGAGCTGTGTCTGTTCTCGTCGGACTATCCGCACGTCGAGGGCGGCCGAAATCCGATCAAGCGCTTCGAGGCGAGCCTGGCCGGCGCGTCCCAGGAGACCAAGCGGCGTTTCTACGGCGCGAACATGGTCGAGCTGATGGGACCGATGCTCACTGGTAGTGTTTGAGCTCGGCCCAAGCCTCCGACACCGAACCGTGTAGCCCGCGGGCGACGAAGATCTCGAGCTCGGCCTCATAGGGCGTGCAGTACGCGCAGCTGCGCTTCCCGCGCGACTCGAAGCCGTCGAAGCGCGCCGCGACGTCCCCCCGGACCGGGCCGATCACGATCAACACCGACCCGTCGTAGGCGCCGGTGCCCCACGTCCAGTAGGAATTGTGCGGGCTGATCGCGCGGGGCAGCCCCAGCGCCGGGCCGAAGTAGTCGATCGCGCCGGCCTCCGCGTAGTTGCGGCCGAGCACGACCGCCTTCCCGCGCTCTTCGGGTGACAGCGTGGCGTAGACGCGCGCGACTTCCTGCGCGAGCTCCCGCCAGCCGAACATGAAGGCGAAGATCTGCGGCATGCGCCCGAGGTCCTGGCGCTCCATCTTCGGCTCGCCGACGCCCAGCGCCGCGGAGTAACGCAGGAAAGTCTCGGGCGGGAGGACTGGGATCGCGAGCGGCAGACCGATGATCCCGGCCGCGACGAGAAACGCCCCGGCGAGCGCCGGTCCGGGGCGCCAACCGCGCCGCGCGCAGAAGTCCGCGAGCACCACCGCGCCCGCCGCGAACAGCACGGGGTACACGGGGCCCAGGTAGTACACCTTGGCCTTCTGCTGGATCATCGCCGCGAGCAGCACGAGATACATCACGCCGAGGGCGCGCAGCGGCTCGAAGCGGCGCGCGAACAGCAGCGCGCCGAGGCCCAGCAGCCAGAGCGGCGCGAACAGCGGATGCATCAGCACGAGCTGCCCGCCGACGAACTCGAGCGGCGAGACCGGGTAGTTCTTGAGCTGCGTGGCGTTGCGCATGAACTCTAGAGACGGCGCGCCGTTCGCGATCTCCCACAGCACGTGCGGCGCGAACAAGAGCACCGCGAGCGACCCACCGCCCCACAGGTACGGTGAGCGCAAGTGACTCCGCGCGCGAATCAGCGCGAGCCCGACCACGAGCCCGACGCCGAGGAACGCGACGCTGTACTTGTTCTCGAGTCCGAGCCCGGCGACGGCGCCGAACGCCAGCCAGAGCCGCGGCTCGCCGCGCACGAGGATGCGCACCGCGAGCCAGCACAGCACGGTCCAGAACAGCACGTCCAGGCCGTTCATGGAGTAGAAGTGACTCACGGCGAGGAGGAACGGCGCGAAGAACGCGGCGAGCGCCGCGAGCAGCTGCGCCGCGCGC
>DATFUE010000358.1:0-2336 GCA_035261165.1 Myxococcota bacterium | reverse complement strand
CAATGCGGTGGCCACCAACAGCGTTCGAAGCGTGCGCATGCCCCGACTAGCATACGCTCGTCTGCGGCGCACGAATAGCGGAAGCATCGTTGTCACCGCGCCTCGCGCGCGGGAATCTGGCACGATGACGCTGCGCCCGGCCGGGCGCTCGAAGGAGCCGAGCCATGAGCCATCCGCCGCTGCGCTTCGGGATCTTCCTCGCGCCGTTCCACCCTGTCCGAGAGGACCCGACGGCGTGCCTCGACCGCGACCTCGAGCTGGTGAAGTGGCTGGATCAGCTGCGCTACGACGAAGCCTGGGTCGGCGAGCACCATTCGGCCGGCTTCGAGCTGATCGCGTCGCCCGAGATCTTCCTGGCGATCGCCTCGCAGCACACGAAGCACATCCGGCTCGGCACCGGCGTCATCTCGGTGCCATATCACCACCCGTTCATGATCGCGGAGCGGATCGTGCAGCTCGATCACATGACTCGCGGGCGAGTCATGTTCGGCTCCGGCCCCGGCGCGCTGCAGTCCGACGCGCGCATGCTCGGGCTCGAGGCCTCGAAGCAGCGCGACATGTTGGACGAGGGCCTCGGCGTGATCCTGCGCCTGCTGCGCGGCGAGACCGTGACTCATGAAGGGAGCTGGTTCCGGCTGGTCGACGCGCGCCTTCAGCTCCGGCCGTGGAGTCAGAACCTCGAGTACGCGGTCGCGTCCCAGATCTCGCCCGCCGGCGCGCGCATCGCGGGCAAGCACGGCGCGGGGCTGCTGTCTCTGGGGGCGACCAGCTTCGAGGGCTTCAGCATGCTCGGCATGAACTGGCAGGTCTACTCGGAGTCGAGCAAGGCGAACGGGTTCGAAGCCGACCGCTCGCGCTGGCGCCTGGTCGGGCCGATGCACATCGCGGAGACGCGCGAGCAAGCGCGCGCGAACGTGCGCTTCGGTCTCGGGGACTGGCTGTTCTATTTCCGCGAGGTCGCCTCGCTCCCGCTGGGCATGGAGGGCTCGGTCGACGAAGTGATCGAGAGCATGATCTCTCAGCGCTTCGCGGTGATCGGCACGCCCGACGACGCGATCGAGCAGCTCGAGCGCCTGCAGAACGAGTCCGGCGGCTTCGGCACGTTCCTCCAGCTCGCGCACAACTGGGCGTCGTGGGACAACACCAAAAGGAGTTACGAGCTCTTCTCGCGCTACGTGATGCCGCGCTTCCAGGAGCGCAACGCCGGCCGCATCGCGACGATCGAAGCGACTCAGAAGGCGCGCGGCGACCTGCTCGCGGAGTACGGCGGCGCGATCGCGAAGGAATTCGAGAAACAGGGCATCAAGCTGCCCGGCCCGTCCTGAGTCGCCGGGCGAGCACCAATCCAGCGAGAGCGAAGAGCGAGAGTGACCGCGGCTCCGGAACGCGCGCCCAGAGAGTGATCGCGCCGCGGATCTCGACCGCGGTGTGCGTGCCTTGGCCGATGATCATGAAGTCCGTTCCGTAGCCGAACCCCACGGTCTCGGGACCGTAGGGGTAGAGATTTGCAAGTGCCGGGGGATCGCTCGGCATCGCCGTCGACGGGAAGGTTCCTGCGACGAGTGCCAGGACCTCCAGCCCGATGAGTGGGTTCGTGAAGACGTCGGCCGGGCCATCGTGCGGTGCGCCGTTCACGAGCATCGATTCGGTTGCCGTGCTCACATACACGTTGGCGTCGGGTGGAGTCGAACCCAGGCTCGCGTGATACGCGCCCGCCTGAAACTCCATTGCGAGCACGCCCCCCGGATATCTCGCGTACTCGGCGAGGGGATCGGCGTCCGGGACCTCAGGGTCCACGATGATGGTCGCGACCCATGGCGTTCCGGGCGTGACGCCAAGGGTCGTCAGGACCTCATCGTTCGCCGGCTGCCCGATCGGGCCCGTGCAGCAGCCGACCAGAACTTCGGCGATCTCGCCCTCGAGATGCCAGACGACGGGCGCCGCCTCAGCGATCGAGGCGAACAGCCACAGCCCGACTGCACCTGGTAGACACCGCCACGCCCGCAATCTCCTCGTCATGAGCTGCGAGTATGTCCCCTCGCTCGCCCTCCCGGGAACTGCAAACTTCGCTTGCTCCCGACCCGCGGCAGCGCGAAGCTACGCGCGCGGCAGGGTTCGTGGGGGGCGCGGAGTGAACCGCTCGTGGTGACGGCTACGTCTGGCGCGCAGCGCCAGCTCGAGCCGAAGCTTCTGGTGCTGCTGCGCGAGGGAATCTCGGCGCGGCAGCTCGGGCAGGACGCGCTCGCGGGCGTGATCGTCGGGATCGTCGCGCTGCCGCTCGCGATCGCCTTCGCGATCGCCTCGGGCGTGAAGCCCGAGCAGGGCCTGTACACGGC
>DATFUE010000357.1:0-8526 GCA_035261165.1 Myxococcota bacterium | reverse complement strand
CTTGCCGAAGCGCGGCGCGCCGGTTCCGATCACCCAATGATGCTCGCCGTTCGCACTCGCCAGGCGGAACTCGATGCGGAAGCGCGAGGGCGTCGGCGTGGGCGCAAACACGCCGCGGGTGAGCTCGAGGTCCTCCGGGTGAACCGCGGCCCCCCAGCCGAAGCCGAGTCCTCGCTCGACCTCCTGGCCGGTCATCTCGGTCCAAGCCGGCGACAGGAACGTGCAGTAGCCGTTGGGCTCGGTCATGTAGATGATCGCCGGCGAGGTGTCGGCTATCGCGCGCAGCCGCTCTTCGCTCTCGAGCACGATCTCCTCGGCGCGCAGGCGCTCCGTGATGTCGATCGCCACGCCGCCCACGAGCGCGGGCGCACCCTCGGCGCCCGAAATCGGGAACTTCGCGACGATCGAGTGGTGCACGCCGTCCTCGTGCTCGAGTGTCTCGATCGTCTGGACTCCGCTCTCCGCGAGCGCGCGGCGGTCGTGCTCCTTGAACTCCGCGGCGACCTCGGCCGGGAAGATCTCCTCGTCGCTGCGCCCCAGGAGCTCGGCGCGCGGCCGCCGGAACGCCTTCTCCGCGGCGTCGTTCACGAACACGTAGCGGCCCTCGAGGTCCTTGATCCACGCGAGCCCGGGCAGATGCTGCATGAACTTCGTGAAGCGGTGTTCGCTCTCGCGCAGCGCCGCTGAGGTCTCCTCCGACTGGCGGCGCGCGCTCGTCTCGGCGCCACTCTGCGAGAGCGTCTGGAGCGCGAGCGCCGCGAAGCGCGCCAGATTCGACAGCACGCGCACGTCTTCCCGGTCGAAGTGGCGCGCGCTGTCGTGTGCGACGACCCAGACCGTTCCGACGGCCTCGCCAGCGACGACGAACGGGACGAGCAGCGCCTCGGCGATGCCCGGCTGCGCCGCGGCGAGCGCGGGGAAGCCGCGCTCCGGCGAGCGGAAGAGCATCGGTTGGCGCCCTTCGACCACGACCCGGCACGGACTCTCGGCACGCCGCAGCGTGCCGCCCGCGAGGCCCGCCAGCGCGCCCGTCGTGGCCTGCCAGCGGAACACCGCTTCGCCGTCCAGCTTTTCCGCGACGCTGACTCCCGCCGACTGCGCGCGACACAGCTCGAGCGCGACCCCGACGAGCTTCTCGAGCACGTCCTTCGGCGCCGTCGCCATGCGCTCGGCCAGCCCGACGAGCGCGCGGTTCTCCGCGGCATGGTCCGGTTGCCGCGCTGGGCGCTGCTCCAGCTCGGGCGTGATGTCGACCGATTCGAGGGCTGTGTCAGCCGGGGCCGTGACCATCTCCGCCGATTGGTGTGCTCAGGGTCACGCTAACACGTCCCGCATGGCGTACAGACCGGGGGCGCGGCCGGCGAGCCAGCGCGCGGCGCGCAGCGCGCCGGCCGTGAAGTTCTCGCGCGAGAGCGCGCGATGCGCGAGCTCGATCCGCTCGCCCGCGCCGGCGAAGTACACGGTGTGCTCGCCGATCGAGTCACCCAGGCGCAGTGACTGCAGGCCGATCGCGCGGGGATCGCGCTTGCCCGTCTGGCCCTCGCGCGCGTACACGGCAACCTCTTGCAGCTCCTGGCCGCGGGTGCCGGCGGCAGCGCGCGCCAGGGCGAGCGCCGTGCCGCTCGGCGCGTCGACCTTCTGGTCGTGGTGCAGCTCGAGCACGTCGACCTCGTAGCCCTCGAGGCGGCGCGCCGCTTCGGCGACCAGCTCGAGGAGCAGGGTGATTCCGATCGAGAAGTTCGCCGCGCGCACGATCGCCAGCCGCTTCGCCGCGCGCGCGATGCGCGCGTCGCCCGTCGCGTCGATGCCGGTCGTGCCGATCACGACCGGCAGACCGCGCGCCTCGGCGGCGTCGAGCAGGGCCAGGGTCGACGCGGGGCTCGAGAAGTCGATCGCCACGTCGGCCTGCGCGCAGGCGGCACGCGGATCGGAGGTGAGCTTCACCCCGGGCGCGAGCTCCGAGCCCAGGCGCGCGTGCGCCGCGTGCTCGAGCGCTGCGCCGAGCGAGAGATCCGAAGACGCGGCGATGCCGCGCAGCAGGCTCTCGCCCATGCGCCCCGCCGCGCCGACGACGAGGACGCGCGTCATGCGCGCGGCAGCTCGGCGAGCGCGGCCTCCAGCCGGTCGCGATTCGCCTTCGAGATCTCGGTCAGCGGGAGCCGCAGGGTCGGCGACGGGATCCGCCCCAGGATCGCGAGCGCCGTCTTCACCGGAATCGGATTCGACTCGATGAACAGCGCCTGAGTCACCGGCAGCAGCTCGTAGTGGAGCTGGCGCGCGCGCGCGTGATTGCCGGCGGCGTGCGCGCGCGTGAGCTCCGCGGCGGCCGCGGGTGCGATGTTGGCCACGGTCGAGATCGCCCCGCGCGCGCCGATCGCGAGCAGCGGCAGGGTGAGCGCGTCGTCGCCCGAGAGCACCGCGAAGCTCGGCGCGGCCTGCGCGATCGTCTCCGAGGTCGCGATCAGATCCGCGCCGCACTCCTTCAGGCCCGCCACGCCGGTGACTCGCGAGAGTCGCGCGCTGGTCTCCGACTCGATGCGCGAGCCGGTGCGGCCGGGGATGTTGTAGATCACGATCGGCAGCCGCGTCTCGTGCGCGACGGCGCGGTAGTGCTGGAAGATCCCCTCCTGCGTCGGCTTGTTGTAGTAGGGCGAGATCAGGAGCGCCGCATCCGCGCCCGCGGAGCGCGCCGCGGCCGTGAGCTCGATCGCCTCGCGCGTCGAGTTCGAGCCCGCACCCGCGATCACCGGCACGCGCTTCTTCGCGACCTCGACCACGTGGCGCACCACGCGGACGTGCTCCTCGTGCGACAAGGTCGCCGCCTCGCCGGAGCTGCCGCAGGGCACGAGACCGTCGACTCCGCTCGCGATCTGCCACTCGCACAGCTTCGCGAGCGACTCGAGATCGAGAGACCCGTCCGCGTGGAACGGAGTCACCAGCGCGGTGTAGGTGCCGGTTAGAGTCATGGCCATGTGAGCTCTCCGTCGAAGACGTGCGCCGCGGGCCCGGTCATGTAGACCGGGCCGTCGTCGGCCGGCCAGCGGATGCGCAGCGCGCCGCCGCGCAGGCGGATCGACACGTCGCGCGAGGAGCGCCCCGAGAGGACGCCCGCGACGGCGGCCGCGCAGGCGCCGCTGCCACAGGCGAGTGTCTCGCCGGAGCCGCGCTCCCAGGTGCGCTGCACCAGCTCGCGCGCCGAGACGACGCCGACGAACTCCACGTTCACGCGCTCCGGAAATGCCGGGTGGTGCTCGATGCGCGGCCCGAGTCGCTCGACCGGGAAGTCCTCGGGATCGTCGACGAACACCACGCAGTGCGGGTTGCCCATCGACAGCGACGTGACCGACAGGCGCTCGCCGTCGACCTCGAGCGGCACGTCGACGAGCGGGGCCTTGCCGGCGAGTCGGGTCGGGATCTTCTCCGGCTCGAGCACGGGGCGAGTCATCTCGACTTCGATCTGGTCGCCGCCCACGAAGCGCGGCGTGACGATGCCGGCCAGGGTCTCGACGCGGATCCGGTCCGCGGTCGAGAGCCCGCGGTCGCGCAGGTACTTCGCGAACGCGCGGACGCCGTTCGCGCACATCTCGGCCGAGCTGCCGTCCGCGTTGCGGATCGCCATGGCGAAGTCCGCCTCGCGCGACGGGCGCACGAGCAGCAGCTGGTCGCCGCCGATCCCCAGGCGGCGATCGAGCGCGAAGCGCGCGAATGCGCCCCAGTCGGCGACCGGATCGCCCGCGAGGCAGTCGACGATCACGAGGTCGTTCCCCGCGCCGTGCATCTTCGCGAACGGGATCCTGCGCGCCGCGCTCACGGCTTCGCCTCCGTCGGCGCCGCGTTCGGGTCGTTGCACCGTTCGGCGTCCGACGTCGCGGGAGCCGAGACCGCCGCCGGCGTCGCCTTCAGCGCGCCGGGGGGCTTGTCGATCGTGCGCACGGGGGGCCCGTACTTCCCGCACGCGCCCAGCGCCAAAACCGCGATCAGCGCGCAAGCCACGGGCCGCATCACGCGTCGCCGCTCGCGAGCTCGGCGCGCGCGCGCTCGAGCTCCGCCCGCGCGGTCGCGAGGGCGGCGTGCACCTGCGCGCGCGACGGCGCGCCCGGCGCGCGGCGCGCCTCGAGCGAGCGCTCGGCGCGGAAGAACTCCGCGGGCACGACGTCGAGCTCGGCATGGAACGAGCGCAGTGTCTCCGGGGAGAGCTCGGCGAGCGTCACGCCGTCCGCCAGCGCGCGCGCCACCACTCGCCCGACGATGCCGTGTGCCTCGCGGAACGGCACGCCGCGCAGCACCAGATGGTCGGCGAGATCCGTCGCGATCAGCATCGGATCCGCTGCCGCCCGCGCCATTGCCGCCGCGTTCACGGAGAGACTGGCGATCACTTCTGCGAGCACGCCGAGACAATCGCGCGCGGTCTCGACCGCGTCGATCACCGGCTCCTTGTCCTCCTGCATGTCGCGATTGTACGAGAGTGGCAGACCCTTCAGGGTCACGAGCAGACTCACGAGATCGCCGATCACGCGCCCGGTCTTTCCGCGCACCAGCTCCGCGGCGTCGGGGTTCTTCTTCTGCGGCATCAGGCTCGAGCCGGTGGCGAACGCGTCGTCGAGCTCGACGAAGCCGAACTCCGACGAGCTCCACAAGACGAGCTCTTCGCAGATCCGCGAGAGGTGCACCATCAGGATCGCGAGCGCGCTCATGACTTCGAGCGCGGCGTCGCGCGACGAGACCGCGTCGAGGCTGTTGCGCGCGGGTCCTTCGAAGCCCAGCTCGCGCGCCGTGCTCTCGCGATCGATCGGCAAGGTGCTGCCCGCGAGCGCGCCGACGCCGAGCGGCGAGCGCGACATGCGTCGGCGCGCGTCGGCCAGGCGCCCATCGTCGCGCGCTAGCGCTTCCTGGTGCGCGAGCCAGTGATGCGCGAGCCGCATCGGCTGCGCTCGCTGCAGATGCGTGTAGCCGGGCAGCACGACGTCGACCTCGCGCTCCGCGCGCTCGATCAGCGCGCCGCGCAGCTCCGCGAGGGCCGCGCGCAGCTCGAGCGAACGCGCGCGCAGCCAGAGCAGGAAGTCGGTCGCGACCTGGTCGTTGCGGCTGCGGCCGGTGTGCAGCTTCCCGGCAACCGGCCCGACGATCTCGAGCAGGCGCCGCTCGACGTTCGTGTGCACGTCCTCGAGCGCGGGGTCGAGCGCGAGGCTGCCGCTCTCGAGCTCCTGCGCGACTTGCTCGAGCCCCTTCACGAGCTGCTCGGCCTCGCCCGGCTCGAGAATCCCCTGGCGGCCCAGCATGCGCGCGTGAGCGATGCTGCCGCGCACGTCCTCGCGGAACAGCGCGCCGTCGACGTGCACGGAGGCAGAGAAGCGCTCCATGCGTGCGTCGGTCGGCTTCGTGAAGCGCCCGCCCCAGGTCTTCCCGGCCGCGGGGCGCGAACCGGACTTGGGCTTCTTGGCGTCGGCCATGGCGAACCTCGGGGCAATCGAGAATGCCGGTGGGCCGGGGGTGCCGCAAGGACCCGTCACACCTACCCTACCCGCGTGCAAAACCTCTTGTCGAAGCTGTCGTGGCGGAGCCCGACCGCGAGGCTCGTCCTCCTGGTCGCAGTCCTGCTCGGGCTCACCGGGATCTGGGCGGCGCGCGCCGTCTCGAGTCTGGACGAGCGAGTCGAGGCGCGTTTCCGGGGCCAGCTGTTCGCGGTGCCCTCGCGCGTGTACGCGCGGCCCGTCGCGCTGCGCACCGGGCTCGACGTGCAGCGCATCCGCCTGCGCGCGCGGCTCGAGCGCATGGGCTATGTGGCAGCCGTCGGCGCCCAGCCGCAGCTGCGACCGGGTGAGTTCGCCGTGCGGCCGGGCGAGTTCGACATCTTCCGGCGGCCGTCGCGGCTGCCCAATCGCTACACCGCGGAACAGCTGATTCACTTGCGCCTCGACGGCTCGCGCATCACGGCGGTGCGCGACGACAAGGACGAGCTCGCCAGCTCGGCCGAGCTCGAGCCCGAAGTCATCGCGCAGTTCCACGGCGCGGAGCGCGCGGACCGCAAGCTCGTCGCGCTCGGTGACGTTCCGCCGGTCCTGGTCGAGGCGATCATCGCGATCGAGGACCAGTCGTTCTACGAGCATCACGGCATCCAGCTGTGGCGCATCGCCGGCGCCTTCGTGGCCAACCTGCGCGCCGGGAAGGTCGTGCAAGGCGGCAGCACGCTGACCCAGCAGCTCGTGAAGAACTTCTACCTCACGCGCGAGCGCACGCTCGGGCGCAAGCTCACCGAGGTCGAGATGGCCCTGCTGCTCGAGCGCAATCACACCAAGCAGGAGATCCTCGAGGCGTATCTCAACGAAGTCTACATGGGCCAGCGCGGCTCCGTGGCGGTTCACGGCGTGGGCGAGGCGGCGAGTCACTACTTCGGGAAGCCCGTCACCGAGCTGACCCTGCCCGAGGCGGCGCTGCTCGCGGGCCTGATCAAGGGCCCCAACCTGTACTCGCCCTATCGCAGCCCCGAGCTCGCGCGCAAGCGCCGCGATCTGGTGCTGACGGAGCTGCGCGACCAGGACAAGATCGATCGCGACGCATACGAGAGCGCCCTGGTCGCGGACCTCGGCGTCCGCGACGTGCTCACCGACGAGAACGTCGCGCCCTACTACGTGGAGGAGCTGCGCGAGGAGCTCTCGGAGCGCTACGGCGACGAGATCCTGCAGGGCTCCGGAATGTCCGTGTACTCGACCTTGGACGCCGAGCTGCAGCGCGCGGCGAACGACGCGGTGACTCGCGAGCTCGGCAAGCTCGAGAGCGATTTTCCGGCGCTGCGCCGCAAGGGCTCGCCGCTGCAGGCGGCGGTGGTCGCGCTCGCGCCGAAGACCGGCGAGATCTTGGCGCTGGTCGGCGGCCGCGACTACGCCAAGAGTCAGTTCAATCGCGCCACGCAGGCGCACCGCCAGCCGGGCAGCGTGTTCAAGCCGATCGTCCTGCTGAGCGCCGTGCAGCGCGGCGCGGGCACGCCGGCGTTCACCCTGGTCTCGAAGCTCGAGGACGAGCCGCTCTCCTACTCGCAGCCGACGGGGGTCTGGGAGCCGGTGAACTACGACGGCGAATACCGCGGCGTGGTCACCGTGCGCCAGGCGATCGAGCAGTCACTGAACGTGCCGGTCGCGCGGCTCGGCATCGCCGTCGGGCCCGACAACGTCATCTCTACCGCGCGCGCGCTGGGCATCGAGAGCCCGCTCCTGCCGGTGCCGAGCGTGGCGCTCGGCGCGTTCGAAGTCACCGTGCTCGAGGCGGCGCGCGCGTACTCGGTGCTGGCCTCGGCCGGGATGCGTACCGATCTGCGCGCCTACACACAGGTGGTTCAGTTCGACGGGCGCGTGCTCGAGCAGCGCACCATGGACAGCACGCGCGCCTTCGATCCAGCCGACGTGTATCTCGTGACTTCCGCGCTGCAGGGCGTGGTCGATCGCGGCACCGGTGCGCCGCTGCGCCGCCTCGGCTTCCGCGGCGACGTCGCCGGCAAGACCGGCACCAGCAGTGACTACCGCGACGCCTGGTTCATCGGCTACACGCCCGAGATCGTCATCGCGGTCTGGGTCGGCTTCGACGACGGCGCGAGCGTGAAGGTCACCGGCGCGACCGCCGCGCTGCCGATCTTCGCGGACGTGCTTGAGGTCGCGCGCGGCAAGGCAGAGGCGGAGGAGTTCAGCGTGCCGACCGGCATCGAGCTGGTCGACGTGGACCCGGAGTCCGGCCTGCGCGCGGGCTTCGGCTGTTCCGGCGAACCGGAAGCCTTCCTCCTGGGCACGGCGCCGGTCGAGAGCTGCGGGATCTTCGATTTCGCCAAGCGAGACGTCCCGAAGAGCGACAACGAGAATCACCCGGAGCCGCCGAGGAGAAACGTCTTCCAGCGGCTGTTCGGTTGGTTGGGGCGCTAGGCTGTGTTAGAGAGGCGCGCATGAGCCCGAAGCTGCGAACCCTACTCATCCTCGTCGCGGTGATCGTGCCGCTCGACCAATTCACCAAGTACCTGGTGGTCTCGAACGTCGAGCAGGGCGGATACGTGGCGCCGATCGCGGCGCTCGACGGCTTCTTCCGCATCACGCACTCGCGCAATCCCGGCGCGGCGCTCGGGCTCGCGCAGAACGTGCACGTCTACTTCTTCGTGGCGCTCACCTTGGTGGCGCTGGCCCTGATCGGGTCGTTCTTCCGCCGCATCGAGGCCGGGGATCGACTCTCCGCGGTGTCGCTGGGTCTGATCGTCTCGGGCGCGATGGGCAACCTGCTCGATCGCATCGTGCGCGGCGAGGTCATCGACTTCCTGCAGTTCAACCTGGGGCTGTTCATCTTCCCCGACTTCAACGTCGCCGACAGCGCGATCGTGATCGGCGTGGCGCTGCTCCTGCTCGACGTGGTGACTCAGGAGACCGAGAGCGGGGTGGCGGCGAAGGGCGCGCCCGAGGAGCGCGACGGCTGAGCGCGCGTACATAGGAATTGGCGCGAATCTCGGCCTGCCCGCGGCGCAGGTCCGGGCGGCGATCGCGGAGCTCGAGAAGT
>DATFUE010000356.1:0-7047 GCA_035261165.1 Myxococcota bacterium | reverse complement strand
TCCCCGGCTGCGGCGACCCCGATGCCGACGGAATCCTCGATTCCACGGACAACTGTCCGCAGACCGCCAACCCGGATCAGGTAGACGAAGACGGCGATGGGGTCGGCAACGCATGTGATAACTGCGTGTTCGCGTCGAATCCGAGGGTTGACATGGCCCTGCTCGGTGACTGCACGAACAATGGGCTGTGCTGGGCGACCATGACGGGCGGTCAGCGCGACGACGATCACGATGGCTACGGGAACAAGTGCGACGCGGACTTCACACCCGCTGCCGGGTCTAACGTCGGCACGTTGGATACGGCGCAGTGGAACGCCTCGTTCGGGAAGTCGCGGCTCACAGACACGTGCGGGACCGCCGGCAACCGGCCGTGCGCGATCTTTGACCTCGACGAGGGAACCGGGCTCAACATCGGGACGCCTGACCAGGCGCGTTTCAACGCATTGTTCGGCTTTCCGGCCGGCGGCCACAACCCCGCAGGCAGCGGCAAGTGCCCGACGTGTCCACTTGTGTGCGCCGCTGGAATCAACGGCACCTGCAACTGAGTCAGCGCTTCTGTGCTCAGGGGCATCGCCGTGCTCGGCGGGTAGCGGGCTCGGGTTTCCCGCTGTTTGGCACCACGGCACACCACGGAGGGGTCGGCCGATCGCCTAGGTCCTTTCGGGGCGGTCGGATTCGAACCGACGACCTTCTGCTCCCAAAGCAGATGCGCTACCAAGCTGCGCTACGCCCCGGTGACGCGGGGCAGGCTACCGAATCTCGCGGGGACGCGCGCGATCGAGGGCGGTGGCTACGGGTACGGGACGCCTTGGTACTGGCCGTGGTCGAGCGTGTAGTCGAACGGGCCGAAGGTCTCGAGGGGGAAGCCGTCTTGGTACGAGTGCGCCTCTCGGTGGGCGAAGACGGTGCCGAACTCGACCGTGATCCACGAGTCAGAGATCGAGATGGTCTGAAAGACCGAGTGGTGAACCTTGATGGTGAACGTCTGCTCGCGGTGAAAGTGGGCGGCTTCCGCGAAGTCGCCGAGCGGTGTGGAGACCGGCTCGAAGCCGACGAACGTGCTCGTGCCGGCGAGCGTCGCCTTGCCTGCACGGCGCCCATGGTAGAACAGCGCGGACCCGACCTTGAAGCTCTGCGGCATGCCGGGGACGACGACGAAGGACTGGACGCGCTTGGGGCGGCGGGTGGCGAACACGAGGTCGCCGGAGATGGCGCTGCCGAGGCGCTCCTCCTGCCCGTGCACGGTCTCGCTGAATTCCTGTTCGAGGTCGCCGGCCTCGTCGTACTCGGTCTCGTACCCGGTCGACTTCTTGCCCTCGCGAACGTCCAGGATTTCCGCTCGGAGCGTCTGGCCGTCGCTGCGATTGAACATGTGGAAGTCCCCGATCTCCGGGAACCCATCGAGATACGGTGTGAGATCGACTGTTTCCGGCGTTGCGGCCGCGGACCCACGAGCCTGGCCGAGACAGACGAGAGCGAGGACCGCCGCGAGACACAGAACCCTCCGAGCGCCCATGAGTCCCGCCTCCGGTCACCAGCCTATCAGAGTATCGAGCGCAGAAAGGGCACGATTCGGCGCAGCGCCTGGGCGCGGTGACTGAGTGCGGATTTCTCGTCGGGATTCAGCTCGGCCATGGTGCGGCCGAGGGCCGCGTCGGGGAGAAAGATGGGGTCGTAGCCGAAGCCGCCGGCGCCCCGGGGGGCAAGCGCGATTGCACCCTCGCAGGCGCCGCGGGCGGTGGCCGTGACTTCGCCGTCGGGCTCCGCGACGGCCACGGTGCAGACGAAGCGCGCGCGCCGGTCGTCGGCGCGCTCGAGCTCGTGCAAGAGCTTCGCGATGTTCGCCGCGTCGTCGCCGTGCGTTCCCGAATAGCGCGCCGACCAGACACCCGGCGCGCCGCCGAGCGCGTCGACCTCGAGGCCCGAGTCCTCGCCGAGCGCGAGCAGGCCGCTGGCGCGCGCGGCGTGGAGCGCCTTGGCGCGCGCGTTGGCCTCGAAAGTGACTCCGACCTCCTCGAGGTCGCCGATCAGCGGGTGCTGGGCGAAGGTCTCGAGAACCAGGTTCGGGACCGCGAGCAGCGCGCGCAGCTCGCGCTGCTTTGCCTCGTTCCGCGTCGCCAGCAGCAAGCGCTTCAAGCGCCCAGGACGCGCGCCTGGATCGCAGCGAGCTCGGCGATGCCCTTCTCGGCGACGTCGAGCATGCGATCGAGGAGCTTGCGGTCGAACGTGCCGCCCTCTCCCGTGCCCTGCACTTCCACCAGGCGCCCGCTGCCGGTCTGCACCACGTTCATGTCGACTTCGGCGCGAGAGTCCTCGGAGTACGGCAGGTCGAGCAGGATCTCGCCGTCGAGCATGCCGACGGAGATGGCCGCCACGGAATCGTGTAGGGGGCTCTGCTTCAAGAGCCCCACCTCTACGAGTCGCCTGCACGCGGCGGCGAGCGCGACGTAGCCGCCCGTGACCGAGGCCGTGCGCGTGCCGCCGTCCGCCTGCAGGACGTCGCAGTCGATGTAGACCGCGCGTTCGCCGAGCGCGTTCAGATCGATCACCGCGCGCAGCGAGCGGCCGATCAGGCGCTGTATCTCCTGCGTGCGCCCGGAGAGCTTGCCCTTCTGCGCCTCGCGCTCGCTGCGCGTGTCGGTCGAGCCGGGCAGCATGCTGTACTCGGCGGTGACCCAGCCCTTGCCCGAGCCGCGCAGCCAACCCGGGACGGACTTCTCGAGCGTTGCGGTGCACAGCACGATCGTCTTGCCGGTGCGAATCAGCACCGAGCCGGCGGGATTCTCGGTGAAGCCGAGCTCCATCTCGACCGCGCGCAATTCGTCGGGCGCGCGTCCATCCGAGCGCTTCATGGTTCGTCTCTACTCGCGGGCATCTCGCGAGTCTGCCCCATCGCCTCGATCAGCGCCGCCGCGAGCGCCTTCGCGAGCGCCGTCTGCACGTCGCGCCGGCCGAGCCGCTGCACCTCCGCCGCGTTGGTCACGAAGCCGATCTCGACCAGCGCCGCGGGCATGTTCACGCCGGTGAGCACCACGAACGGCGCCTGCTTCACCCCGCGGCTCTCGCCCGGCAGCTTCGCGAGCCCGCGCTGCAGGGTCGCGGCGAGGTCGCTCGACTCACGCAGGTGCTCGGTGCGAATCAGGTCGCCGAGGATCGTGCCGACCACGTCGCGGCTGTCGGAGGCCGTGCCCTCTTGCTGGTACACGTCGTTCTCCGTGAGCGCGACGCGCATCGCCTCGGCGTCACTCGCGTCGACCGACAGGAAGTAGGTCTCGGTGCCGAACACCTCGGGCTCGGGCGCGGAGTTCGCGTGGATCGAGACATACATGCGGGCGCGCGCCTTGTTCGCGATCTCGGTGCGCGTGGCCAGCGGCACGAACTCGTCACCGTCGCGGGTCAGCACCACCCGCACGTTGCGGGCGCTCAGCTCGGCGGCGAGCTTGCGCGCGACGGCCAGAGTCAGGTCCTTCTCGAGCGTGCCGTCCACCCCGCGCGCGCCGAAGTCCGCCCCGCCGTGACCCGCATCGACGACCACGGCCGCGGCGGCCTCCGCTGACTCGTCCGCCCCCGCCGCGGCGGCGACGGCGGCCGCGGCGGCGACGAGCAGCAGCGCCCACGGCCCGCGCCTCATGCGCGAATCTCCACCACGTGCACGCGCCGGCGCCGGGGCTTCGCATGCCCGACCGTCGCGATCTCGCGCAGCGACTCCAAAGTGTGTACCCCGGCGAGCCGCGCGCGCCCCTGGAGCTCGAGCCACAGGTCGGCGGTCATCTCCGCGTCGCCGAGCGCCCGGTGTCTCGCGCGCTCGGGAATCGCGAGGTGCGCGATCAGCGCGTCGAGCCCGTAGCGCGGCGCGCGCACGAAGCGGCGCGCCGCGCGCACCGAGCACAGGAACGGCGGCAGGGTCTCGGGTCGCTCGTGGGCGCGCCAGGCGCGCAGCAGAAAGCCGCGGTCGAAGCGCGCGTTGTGCGCGACCAGCGCGTCGACGGCGTGCTCGGCGAGGAGCTCCGCGAACGATTCGAGCGCCTCGGCCTCGCAGGGCGCGCCCTCGAGCAGTGAGTCGTGAATGCCGGTGAGCGCGGTGATTCCCGACGGCACCGGCCCGCCCACGTCGACCAGGGTCCCGAAGCGCGCCAGCACGCTTTCGCCACGCAGGACCACCAGGCCGATCTCGAGGATGCGCGCGGCGTGCGGCGACAGGCCCGTCGTCTCCAGGTCGACGACGCCGAACACCGCGCGCTCGAGCAAAAGTCCGCGCCGCGCATCGAGCTCGCGCGCGACATCCACGCCCAGCCGCGCCGCGGCCCACGCGGGCAGCGACAGACTGCGCGGTACGCGCAGCCACTCGCGCAGTGCCTCGAGTCCGCTCACCGTTCCCCCGATGTGCACCGTAGCAGGCACCCCCCGGATCCTCTACTTTGGCCGCACCTCCTGAAACCCACGCTCGAGTCGGAGTCCCGTGCGAGGCGGTCCCAAGAAAGTCCGCATCCTTCGAGCGCTGATCCGCGACCAGCCCGGACATCTGGGCAAGCTCGCCCAGGCGCTCGGTGACGTCGGCGCGAACATCGGCGACATCACGAAGCTGCGCGTCGCCGGTGAGTTCACCGTGCGCGACTTCGAGGTCTACGTCGACGACGACGAGCAGCTCGAGCGCTTGCGCGCGGCCGTCGCGGGCCTCGACGGCATCACGATCGAGTCGCTGCGCGACCCGGTGCTCGAAGTGCACCGCGGGGGCAAGATCCACATGCGCGCCACCGTGCCCGTCGAGCGCATCGGCGACGTGCGCATGATCTACACGCCGGGCGTGGCGACGGTCTGCAACGAGATTCACGCGCACCCGGAGAAGGTCTGGGACTACACGGCGCTGGGTCGCACTGTGGCGATCATCACCAACGGCACGGCCGTCCTCGGGCTCGGCAACATCGGCGTGCACGCGGGCCTGCCGGTGATGGAAGGCAAGGCCGTGCTGATGGATCGCCTCGCGGGCCTGTCGGGAATTCCGATCCTGATTCCGACCCGCGACGTGCGCACCTTCGTCGACACGGTGATCCAGATCGCGCCGTCGTTCGGCGCGATCCAGCTCGAGGACATCGCGGCGCCGGAGTGTTTCGAGATCGAGCAGCAGTTGGCCGACGCGCTGCCGATTCCGGTCATGCACGACGACCAGCACGGCACGGCGGTGGTGGTGCTCGCGGCGCTCTTGAACGCGACCCGACTCACCGGCATCGCGCTCGGCGACCTGAACGTGGGCGTCGTGGGCCTGGGCGCGGCCGGGCTCGGCATCAGCCGACTGCTGCTCTCGTACGGCGTGAAGAAGGTCATCGGCTCGGACATCCGCGCGGACGGGATGCGCAGGCTGGAAGCCATGCGCGGCGAGACCGGCGACCTCGCGCGCGTGATGGCGGAAGGTCAGGTCGTCGTCGCGACCACCGGCCGGCCGGGGCTGATCTCCCCGAACCTGGTGCGGCCGGGACAGATCGTCCTGGCGCTCTCGAATCCGATTCCCGAGATCGACCCGCAGCTCGCGCGCGACGCTGGCGCGGTGTTTGCAGCGGATGGCCGTGCCGTGAACAACGCACTCGGCTTCCCGGGGCTCTTCCGCGGCGCGCTCGAAGCGCGCGCCCGGCGCATCGACGACGCGATGATGATCGCGGCCGCGCGAGTCATCGCGCAGTTCGCGGCAGCCGGTGAGCTCGTGCCCAGCATCCTGGACCCAGAAGTACACCACGCAGTGGCCGAGGCGGTGGCCGAGGCGGCGCACGCCTCCGGGGCGACCGCGGCGCGGGGCGCGGAGCGCGCGTGACTCGCGCCCACCCGCCGCTCCTGATGCTCGCCGCCGCGCTGTGCCTGGCGCCGACGCACGCGCAGCCCCCGCCGACTCCGCCCGGGAAAACCGAGGCCAAGCCCGACGAGAACGCGCCGAAGCGCTCGGCCGACAAGCCGCCCGAGCTCCGCATGGGGATCGACACACCGGCGAACGGCGCAGTGATCGGCGACCCGACGGGCATGGCGTTCGTCGCCGGCTCGGCGATCGCGCTCTTCGGCGAGTACCAGACCTTCGACATCATCTTCGTGGTCGACACGTCGGACAGCACCGCGGAGCCATCGGGTGCGGACATCGACGGCAACGGCGTGATCGGCGAGAAGCGCGGCGCGAAGTATCTGTCGATCCTCGGCCAGGTCCTGCCCCTGCCCAACACCGACAAGGCCGACAGCATCCTCGCGGCGGAGGTCGCGGGCTGCCGCGTGCTGCTCGCTCAGCTCGACCCGCGCACGACCCGCGTCGGCCTGGTCGCGTTCGCCGGCGACAGCGACGCACTCACTCCCGACGCCTATACCGAGGTGCCGCTCACCACCGACTTCAAGAAGGTCGAGCGCGGGCTCGACGCGATCTACCGGCGCGGCCCGAAGGGCATGACCAACATGGTGACCGCGGTGAACCTCGCGACCATCGAGCTGCTCGGCACGCAGAGCGCGTACAGCCAGAAACGCGACGGCGCCAAGCGCGTGATCATGTTCCTCACCGACGGCCAGCCGACCCTGCCGCTCGAGAGCTCGCAGCTGCAGAACGCCAAGATGGCGATTCAGCAGGCGGTGCGCGCCGCGAAGTTCGACATCCGCATCGACACGTTCGCGATCGGCGAGGACGCCCTCTCCGAGCCCGTGGTCGTGGTCGAGATGGCGCGGGTCTCGAACGGCGTGTTCACCCCCGTGCGCAGCCCGAAGGATCTGCGCGCGGTCTTCGAGGACGTGAGCTTCTCGTCGATCGAGCGCCTCGAGGTGCGCAACAAGACCACCGGCAAGATGGCGGAGTATGTCGTGCCCAATCCCGACGGCACGTTCTCCGCGCTGGTGCCGATGAACACGGGCAAGAACACGGTCGAAGTCTATGCGCGCTCGACCGACGGCACCGAGGGCAAGCGCGAAGTCAGCGTGAGCTTTCTCGCGGGCGCGGATCCGCAGGAGCTCTCGCCGCGACTGCTCGGCCAGCGCAACCGGCTGCTCGAGAATCGCCTGCTCGACCTGCAGCGGCGCAACGTCGAGATC
>DATFUE010000355.1:0-2478 GCA_035261165.1 Myxococcota bacterium | reverse complement strand
GTTCACTGCCGGCGGTCCTTCAGTTCACAGACCTTCTCGACCACCTACTGGCTGAAGCGCCCCGAGCTGCTCGCGCGGATCTTCATGCGCGCGCTCTCGTGCTCCGCCCATCGCCAGATCGCTCGGGACGTCGGCGCGTCGCCGACGACGATCATGCGGCAGACGGATCGGCTCGGGCGACACTGCCTGCTCTTCCATGAGCAGCTCCGGCCGAAGGGCCCGCCCGCCGAGTCACTCGCGATCGACGGCTTCGAGTCGTTCGAGTTCAGTCAGTTCACACCGGTGCACTTCCACGCGGCGATCGGAACGGACTCGCACTTCATCTATGGTTTCACCGACTCGGAGCTGCGGCGGAAGGGGCGGATGACGGAGCGACAGCGCCGTCGCCGCCAGGAGCTCGAGGCAAGGTTCGGCCGGCCGGATCCGCGCTCGATCGAGCGCGAGATGGCGGCGCTGCTCGAGATCGTCGTGCCCAAGGGCGCCCACGCGACGATCCGCTCGGATCAGCACCCCGCATATCCCCGCGCCCTGGCACGGCTTCGCCGATTGGGACGCGTGCTGCGCCACGAGACGACGCCCTCGCGAATCGCGCGCACGCCGGAGAACCCGCTGTTCCCGATAAATCTCGTCGACCTGCTGATCCGGCACTCGCAAGCGAATCACAAACGCGAGACGATCGCGTTCTCGAAGCGCCGCGCGTGTGCGGCGTACCGGCTGTTCGTGTTCTTGGTGTGGCGCAACACGATGAAGTCGCTGTCGGAGCGCAAGCGAGATGCATCTCCGGGGCAGAGGCTCGGACTCCTCCCCCGCCGGCTCCGCGTCGAGGATGTGCTGCGGACTCGCATCTTTCCGAGCTGCGTCTCGCTGCCCGAGCGCTGGGTCGACTACTACCGCCGGGCGCTTCCTACGCGCCGGATCCAGAACGGCGCAGAGCACGCGCTCAAGTACGCCGCCTAGCCGCCTACCGGACGGGAAGAGGGCGCGCTCTCGAGCTCCGGGCGGCCCAGTCTCCGGAACACAACCTTTACACTTCTTTACCTCGGCTTGTGAAGCGCGAAACGGGCCCGGCTTAGCGTCCTTCCTAGAGGAGGACCTGACATGACTGACACGACGAGAACCCGTTCGCTCGCGAAGGAGATCCTGGCCGCGACGTTGCTCGCGGCGCTGGTGATCGGTTTGGCGATAGGCTTTGCAGCGCCACCGGCGCTCGGCGCGTTCTTCCGCGGCGGCGGACACTGGGGTCACGATCCCGAGCGCATGCGCAAGCACGCGGACATCGCGGTGGAGATCGCGCTGCGTGAAGTCGACGCGACGCCGGCGCAAATCGCGCAGGTGAAGGCGGTGGCGGCGAACCTGATCACGCAGCTCGAGGGCCTGCACGAGCAGCACCGCGCGCATCGCGACGCGCTTCTCGCGCTGCTGAAGCAGCCCGAGATCTCGCGCGAGGCGCTGCAGTCGATCCGCGCCGAGGAGATCGCGCTCTTCGACACGGCTTCGGTTCAAATGACCGATGCGCTGGTCGACGCCGCCGCCGCGCTCACGCCCGAGCAGCGCGCCGCCCTGATCGCCTGGGCCGAGGAGATGCACGGCGACGGCGCCCACTGAGCCGCCTCGCCTGCGGTAGAGTTGCCGTTGGCGGATGGCCGACAAGATTCTCTTGATCGACGACGACACACGCCTCTCGGAGATGCTCGTGGAGTATCTCGGCGCGCGCGGCCTGGAAGCGATCGCGCGCGCCGACGCCGCGAGTGGGCTCCTGGAGCTCGAGCGCGGGAGCTTCGCCGCGGTGGTGCTGGACGTGATGCTGCCGGACGGCGACGGCTTCGAGGTCTGCCGCACGCTGCGGGCGCGCTCGGACGTTCCGATCCTCATGCTCACGGCGCGCGGCGACGAGGAGGACCGCATCGTCGGCCTCGAGCTCGGCGCCGACGACTATCTCCCGAAGCCGTTCAACCCGCGCGAGCTGCTCGCGCGCCTGTGCGCGGTCCTGCGGCGAAAGGCCGCCGCGCCCACACGGCCCGGCGCCACGCTGCGCTTCGGCCGGCTCGAGATCGACCGCGACGCGCGCGTCGCGCGCCTGGACGGCGAAGCGCGCGTGCTCACGGCGCACCAATTCGACCTGCTCGTCGCGCTCGCCGAAAACGCGGGCCGCGTGCTCTCGCGCGACGCGCTCATGAACCTCTTGCGCGGCGAGTCACTCGAGGCATTCGACCGCAGCATCGACGTGCACGTCTCGCGCATACGCGCCGCGATCGAGGACGACCCGCGCAGGCCCCGGCGTCTGCTGACGCTCCGCGGCGCGGGCTACGTATTCGCGCGCCGCCAAGACGATGCCGAGGACGAGTGATGCGGCGCCTGTATCTCCAGATCTACCTCACCGTCGTCGCGATCGTCATCGTGTTCACCCTGCTCGTCGGGGTCGCGTGGCGGGTACTCGGGCCGTCGCGCGAGGACGAGAGCCGCTTCATCACGGGCGTG
>DATFUE010000354.1:0-4488 GCA_035261165.1 Myxococcota bacterium | reverse complement strand
GCTTCGAACGGCGCGAGCTCTGCGAGGTGCAGTTCGTGCCGCTCGTCGGCGCTACGTCGACTTCGCGCTGAACACCGGCAGCGATGCGCGCCGGATCACGCGCTCCGCGACGCTGCCGAGCCACATGTGCGCGAGCCCGGTGCGCCCCTGCGTCCCGATCACGATCGCGTCGGCGCGGTGCCGCGCGGCGGCGTCGAGCAGCGCGGCGTCCGCCGCCCCGAAGCGCAGGTCGAACTCGACGCTGACACCCGCGAGTGTAGCCCGGGCCTTCTCGTACTCCGCGCGCGCCCAGGCCTCGCTGCGCGGATCCGCGAGCGGCACCGCCGGATCTCCCGGCGCGAGCACGGGCGGGATCGCGTGCGCCAGCACCAAGCTGCCGCCGGGCTCGAGGAGCGTGCAGGCGAGCCGAAGCGCGGCGGTCGCGGAGTCCGAGAAGTCGGTGCCGACGAGCAGCTTGCGCAGAGGTCGCGCCGGAGCCACTTCCGAGCTCACGGTCAGCACGGGACAGGGAGCGAGACGCGCCACCCGCTCCGCGACGCTTCCGAGCAACACGTGCGCCAGCCCCGCTCGCCCGCGCGTTCCGAGCGCGACCAGATCGACCCGCAGCTCGCGCGCCAGCGCGCAGATACCGCTGGACGGGTCCTCGTGCAGGACTGTGTGCCGCACGCGGAGTCCGTCGCCGGCGAGGCGGGCCGCGAGATCCTCCAAGCGGCGATCCGCGGCCTCGCGCACGCCGCGCAGATAGTCGGGCGGCATGCCGTAGCCCGCCGGAACGGCGGCGAATGGAACCACGTACACGGAGGTCGCGATCTCGAGCTCGGCCGAGAAACGCCGCGCCAGCGCCGCCGCCCACTCGAGCGCGCGTTCGGCGTGTGGCGAGAAGTCCGTGGCGACCAGGATTCGCGAAAGACCCCCGCTAGACATCGTCTAGGCCGATGATAGGTCCCCGGCTAGTTTGGAGCCCATGGCCGACCCCCCGGACTTCTACACGACCCTCGGCGTCTCGCGCACGGCCTCGGAAGACGAGATCCGCAAGGCCTACCGGAAGCTCGCGCGGAAGTTCCACCCGGACGTGAATCCGAACGACCGCAAGGCTGAGGAGAAGTTCAAGGAGATCTCCTTCGCCTACGAGGTGTTGTCCGACAAGGACAAGCGCGCCCGCTACGACGAGTTCGGGGTACAGGGTCTGGCCGAGGGCTTCGATCCCGCACAGGCGCGCGAATACACGCGCTGGTCACAGGGCGCGCGCCGGAGCCCGTCGTCCGAGACCTTCACCTCGGGCGAGGGCATCGACCTCGAGGATCTGCTCGGCGGGCTCTTCGGGGGCGGGGGACGGCGCTCTCGCGGTCCGGCACGCGGACGCGACGCGAGCGGCGAGATCGAAGTCGACTTTCTCGACGCGGTGCGCGGCGGCGAGGTGCGCGTCCAGGTCGCCGACCGGGGCGCGCTGCGCATCAAGATTCCGCCCGGGTCGGAGACCGGCACGAAGATCCGGCTCGCGGGCCAGGGTGACTCGGGCGATCCGGGAGCGCCCGCCGGTGACTTGTTTCTCACCTTGAAGGTCCGACCGCACCCGTTCTTCCGCCGCGAGGGGAGCGACCTCCATCTCGATCTTCCGGTGAGCATCCCCGAGCTCGTGCAGGGCGCATCGGTGGAAGTGCCGACTCCGGATGGCTCGGTCACGATGAAGATTCCGCCGCACTCACAGAGCGCGCGCGTGCTCCGGCTGCGCGGCAAGGGCGCGCCCAAGCTCGGCTCTTCCGAGAAGGGCGACTTGTACGTGAAGCTGCTGGCGGAGCTGCCGGATCCCGCGGATCCGCGGCTCGAGCCGATCGCGAAGGAGCTCGAGCCGCTCTACGAAGGCCGCGACCTGCGCGCGCGCCTGCGGAAGTCGTCGTGACTTATTACACGCGCAAGCAAGTGCTCGAGCTGCTCGAGGTCGACGAAGGTTTCCTGGTGACCCTGGAGCGCGAGGAGATCGTCGCGCGCGACGCCCCCAGCGGGGAGCTCGGCGAGTTCTCCGAGCTCATGCTCGAACGCGTGCGCGTCGCGCAGACGCTGGTTCGCGACCTGGACGTGAACGTGCCCGGGGTCGCCGTGATCGTGCGGCTGCGCGAGGAGGTCTCGGGCCTCCTGCGCCACCTCGAACAGCTGCTCGGCGAGCTCGGGAGACTCCCGCGCCGTTGATCGCAGTCGAAAGTCCCTGGCACGAGACCTGCTTTACACACCCCCTGCGAAGGAGAGACGCGATGGCCGACTTGAGCGGCGAAAAGCTGAAGAAAGAAGTCGAGGCGCTGAAGACGCTGCGTGACGAGCTCCGCGTTCAGCTCGACCTGGCCGGGAAGGACGCGCGCGACCTGTTCGCCGTGGCCGAGAAGAACTGGAGCAAGCTCGAGGGCCAGCTTCGCCTCGTCGGGCGCGAGACGAAGAAGGAGCTGGAGGAGATCCGCAAGGCCGCGCGCCCGCTCGCCGAGGAGATCCGCCGCGCCTACACGAAGCTTCGCGACCTGGTCTGACCGCAACCGAGGAGGGCTGAGCATGCAGATCAAGAAGATCCTCGTCCCGACGGATTTCTCGGAGCAAGCCGACCACGCGCTGGCGTCGGCGCTGAAGCTCGCGCGGCCGTTCAAGGCGTCGATTCACTTGCTCCACGTGGTGCAGCTCCCGCTGCTCGCGGTGAGTCCCGAGATGCCGGCGGTGCCAGTCACCTTCTGGCAGGAGCTTCGCGAGCACGCGAGGGCGCGCCTCGCGCCGATCCAGAAGAAGCTCCGGGCCGAGGGCATACCCTGCGAGGTCGAGGTGCTCGAGGACATTCCGGGCTTCGCGATCGCGGCGGCGGCCGAACGGATCCGCGCCGACCTGATCGTGATGGGCAGCCGCGGCTTGAGCGGCGTGAAGCACCTGTTGCTCGGCTCGGTCGCGGAGCGCACGGTGCGCGCCGCGACGTGCCCGGTGCTCACGGTGAAGACCGGCGAGCTCGACCTGCGGGCGATCGTGGTGCCGATGGACTTCTCAGCCGCGTCCCAGCGCGCGCTCGAGCTGGCGAAGTCACTCCTGAAGTCGGCGGGGGCCGTGCACTTGATCCTGGTCCACGCCTACTACGTGCCCGTCGAGCTGGAGCAGTATCTCACCACGCACGGCGACCCGTTCTTCGATCGGCTGTCGAAGGGCGTCACGAGGGATCTCGAAGCGATCCTCACGTCGCTCCAGGACGCGGGCATCTCGTCGGAGTACGTCGCGCGGCCCGGGGTGCCGGAGACCGTGATCCTCGAGGTGAGTCAGGAAAAGAAGGCCGGCATGATCGCGATGGGCACGCACGGGCGCCGCGGGCTCGCTCATCTCCTGCTCGGCAGCGTCGCCGAGAAGATCGTGCGCGCGTCGGAGGTCCCGGTCCTCACGGTGCGCGACGTGGCGCGGACCTAGCTTGTGAGCGCGCGGGCACCCTACCCGCGCTTCGTTCAGCCGAAGCGGCCGCGGATGTAGTCTTCGGTCGCGCGGATGCGCGGCTTCACGAAGATCTCGCCGGTCTCGCCGAACTCGATCAGCTTGCCGAGGTACATGAAGGCCGTGTAGTCCGACGCGCGGGCGGCCTGCTGCATGTTGTGAGTCACGATCACGATCGTGTAGCGCTCCTTCAGCTCCTGCATCAGCTCTTCGATCTTCTGCGTCGCGATCGGGTCCAGGGCGGAGCACGGCTCGTCGAGCAGGATCACCTCGGGCTCGACGGCGATCGCGCGCGCGATGCACAGGCGCTGCTGCTGGCCGCCCGAGAGGCCGAGCGCGCTCTCGTCCAGGCGGTCCTTCACCTCGTCGAAGAGACCCGCGCGCACCAGGCTCTTCTCGACGACCTCGTCGAGCTGCGCGCGCATACGCACGCCGTGGATGCGCGAGCCGTACGCCACGTTCTCGTAGATCGACTTCGGGAACGGGTTCGACTTCTGGAACACCATGCCGATGCGCCGGCGCAGCGCGAACACGTCGACCTCGGCCCCGAACACGTTCTTGTCGTGGAACAGGATTTCGCCCGAGATGCGCACGCCGTCGATCAAGTCCTGCATGCGGTTGATGCAGCGCAACAAGGTCGACTTCCCGCAGCCCGAGGGTCCGATCAAGGCCGTGATCTTGCGCTCCGGAACGTCGAGCTCGATGCCGTGCAGCGCCTGTGTCTCGCCGTACCACAGCGAGAGATCGCGCACGCGGAGCGCCGCTTTCTCGAACTCGGGTCGTCTCGCCAAGTCGGGGCTCCACGCCGGCTGCACGGCTACACTCCGCTCCCGGCGTACTTCCGGCGCAAGTGATTGCGGATCAGGATCGCCGTGAGATTGGTGCAAAGAACCACGAGGATGAGCAAGAGCGCGGTCGCGAACACCAGGGGCCGCACCGCTTCCACGTTGGGGCTCTGGAAGCCGACGTCGTAGATGTGGAAGCCCAAGTGCATGAACTTGCGCTCGAAATGGAAGAACGGGAAGTCGCCGTCGAGCGGCAGGC
>DATFUE010000353.1:0-2440 GCA_035261165.1 Myxococcota bacterium | reverse complement strand
GACACGCGACACGATCCCCGAAGTGCTGGAGCTCATGGCGGCGCATCCCGACGTCGACGCGATCGTATATCTCGGCATCGGCATCCAGGCCTCGCAGGCGCAGATGTTCCGCAGCGGCCCGTTCTGGCCCGGGTTCGGACTCGAGCGCATCGGCAGCTTCCACGAAGCCCAGGATCGGCGCTACGCGCTCGCCGCGGCCGAGGCGAGCCGTAAGCACGCGAAGCCCATCTTGATCGCCAGCGATCTCGCCTACACGGGCGCGAGTTACGGCAACACCGGACCCGCGGGCGTGCGTGAGTCCGGCCGAGTCACCTCCCCCTCGGGTCACCGCGCGATTCGCACCCTGGCCCGCATGGTGGCCTACGCGCGCTACCGAGCGCGAACCTGACGGCGAGGCGAGGTCGAGCGTAGATCAATATGACTCACCGCCCGCGCCTCGCCGGCGCCTCCTCACCCGGCGAGTACGCCTGAGGTTCGTCGGCATCCGGCGAGCGCTCGGGCTGCATCTTTCGGATCTCGCGGCGCCGCCCGGCCGGCGTCCGTCGCCGCTTCGGGGGTCCCCCCGAGTACGGGACCCCCCTCAGCCGGCTCCGGCCCCCGCCGGGCTCTGGCTGAGCGAGTGAGCTAGTGAGTGACAGACGTCAGTGGTGACTCGGGTCTTCTCGGCCCCGCCGACGAACAACGTGACGGCGAGGCGAGGGCCGTCCCGAGCCGAGCCCGCAAGCGGCGCAGGCGAGCGTAGTTCACCTGACGGGTGACCAGACTCCCAGCTCGACGTGGAGCTTCCCGGACAGGCGCGTGACCACGACGCTCACGATGCGCTCTTGCTTCCGCGCGAAGACACCGAGGTCGTCGCCTTTCGCGCCCGACTCGGCGATCGACCAGCCGTGACTGCGCAGTCCCTCGCCGAACACGCGCGCCACGGCCTCCGGCTCCAGGTCCCCGGTGAACACCACGACGAGTGAGCCGGGCTCGTCGGAGGAGACCGAGATCGCGCGCAGACCGTCCGGGATCGGGATGTCGTCCGGCACGCCCTGCACGCCGCCGTTCGCAAGCTCCTCGGCCGCGGCGCCGCTCGCGGATCCCGGCGCGGTCTCCGCCGAGTCACCGGCGCGCTTCGCGGTGGCGGGGCGCTCGCCACAGCCGCAAGCGGCACCCGACACCAGCGCCGCGAGCGCGAGTGTGACGAGAAGACGCCGACGCATCGCGCGGTCTCCGGAGCGCAACGTGCCCCGAAGATACCACGTGCCCGCGTGGCGCCGGCGCGCGGTCCTCCGCTAAGGTGCCGGGCCCCCGATTCGCGCGGAGATCCCCATGTCCCCGATTCGCCGCGAGCTCGGCGCGCTATGGCGACTCGCTTGGCCGCTCGTCGTCACACAGGTCGGCGTCATGATGCTGGGTGTCGTCGACACGCTTCTGCTCGGCCGCCTGTCCGTCGAGGCGCTCGACGCGGTCGCGCTCGCAAACATGTGGGGCTGGGCGACGCTCGGGCTCGGAATGGGCGTCGTCGCGGGCATGGACCCGCTCGTCTCACAGGCATACGGCGACGGCGACGGCGAGGGCGCTGCGCTCGCGCTGCAGCGCGGTCTGGTGGTCGCGCTGCTGGTGAGCGCGCCAGTGGCGCTCGGCTGGGCGTGGACCGAGCCCGCCCTCCTCGCGCTCGGTCAGGACCCCGAGATCGCGCGGCTCGCGCAGTCGTACAACGTGCTGCGCGCGCCGAGCGTGCCCTTCTTGCTCGCGTTCTGCGCGCTGCGCAGCTGGCTCGCGGGACGCAACCTGGTGACCCCGACGATGTGGCTCGCGGCCGCGGTCAACCTGCTGAACGGCGTGCTCGGCTGGGCGCTCATCTTCGGGAAGCTCGGCTTCCCGCGGCTCGAGCTAGTCGGTGCCGCCGTGGTCGCGTCGCTCGTGTGGGTGGCCCAGCCGCTGGCGCTCGTCGCGATCATCCGGCTCGGCGGCCTGCACAAGGGTGCGTGGCGCCCCTGGGACCGCCGCGCGGTCGAGCTCTCGGGTCTCGCGCAGATCATCCGGCTCGGCGTTCCGATCGGCCTGCAGCTGTCGTTCGAGGGCAGCGCCTGGTCGCTCGCGGCGATGATGGCCGGCTGGCTCGGCGCCTCGGCGCTCGCCGGACACACGATCGTGCTGAACATGATCGCGCTCTGGTTCCAGGTCCCGCTCGGTATCTCGATGGCGGCGAGCGTGCGCGTCGGCAACTTACTCGGCGCCGGAGACCTGCTCGGCGCGCGCCTCTCCGGCTCGGTCTCGCTCGCGCTCGGCGCCAGCGTGATGCTGATCGCCGCTTCGGCCTTCGTGCTGTTCCGCAGCGAGCTGCCACTGCTGTTCACGAGCGACCCCGGGGTCGTGGCGCTCGCGGCGGCGATCCTGCCCATCGCGGGCGCGTTCCAGGTCTTCGACGGCACGCAGGTCGTGGCAGGCGGAC
>DATFUE010000352.1:0-7542 GCA_035261165.1 Myxococcota bacterium | reverse complement strand
ACGAGCCATGAGCCACCGCACCCGAGCCAAGCAGCGCGTGACGTTCCGGATCGACCCGGAGATCGGCAACCTGCTGCGCCAGCTCCCGAACCAGACCGCGTTCGTCGAGCAGGTGTTGCGCGAGGCCTTGGCCCGGATCTGCCCCCTGTGCGCCGGCACCGGCGAGGTGCGCGACGTTCACCTGGCCGTCTCGAATCTGAAGAGGCACGCCGTCGGCCGCCTCGACCGCGTGCGCGCCGCGCAGCTGAAGGCCCTGGTGCGCCTCGGCCGCCAGCTGCTCGCGACCAACCTCGATCTCGAGTCCTCGAGCGACGACGGCGAGCTCGAGTTCCGGCTGGCGCGCGAGGACGAGCTCTTGCTCACGGGCCGCATCCCACGCGGCAACCGCGACGTCACTCTGACTCACTGAGCGTTCCAGCAAGCCGTTTTCGGCGTTTGATACAGGAGTCCCCCATGTCGACCATGATCACCGAGGAATGCATCAACTGCGGCGTCTGCGAGCCCGAGTGCCCGAACGAGGCAATCAGCGAGGGTGAAGAGACGTTCGTGATCAATCCGCGCCTGTGCACCGAGTGCGTGGGCTTCCACGCCAAGGAGCAGTGCGCGGAGGTGTGCCCGGTCGACTGCTGCGTGCCAGACCCGAACAACACGGAGAGCGAGGACGAGCTCTTCGCGCGCGCGAAGGCGATCCATCCGGACCAGGCCGCCTCGCTCGCACTCGGGCCCGACACCTCGCGCTTTCGCGCCAACTGAGCTTCGTCGGGGTCGACAAGATTCGGAGTGCCAAGCTCAGTCACCACACCCGCTCAGCGGGAGCGGCGACGGGCGCCGAGCGGGCGGCAATTCAGAGGCTCGGCTCGCCTCGCTACGCGCGCACAGCCAGCTGGCCGTTCGCGCTGCGCGACTCGACCATCATGCCGCGCTCGAGCCACTGGGACTCGGTGCGCTCGGTGATGAGTCCCAGGCGCTGCAGGTTCGGCACCACCGTGTGCATGAACGGCTGGCTGTTGAAGTCCTTCCACTCGGGAAGCGACATGGCCATGCCCACGACCGCGTCGGGCTCGATCCCGTACTTCGGACCGAGCACGCGCAGCATGTCGAGCTGCTGATTCGCGTTCAGGGCCTCGAGCACCGCGAAGGCCCAGTCCTCCATGCGCTGCATCTCGGCCTCGCTCGAGCGCTTCACCACGCGGCGCATGGTCAGCACGCCGAAAGCCGCGTGCCGTGACTCGTCCTGCTCGACGCGGCGGATCACGTCGCTGATCAGCGCGTTCCTCGAGTTGGCGCGGAACTGATCCATGATCCCGACGGCGGTGCCCTCGAACAGCGTCTGCATGCCGAGACACTTCATCGTGTAGCCCTCCACGGAGAGCAGTTCGTCGAGCAGGATCTTCAAGTTCGGGCTGATCGGATAGATGGTCCCGAACTTCTCGCCGAGCAGGCGGGCGAACACCTCCGTGTGTCGCGCCTCGTCGTACACCTGATTCGCGGCGTAGAATTTCTCGTCGGTGGTCGGGCACAGGTTGGTGAGCTGGCCGCAGATCTGCAGCGCGGCCTGCTCGCCGTGCAGCAGCTGCGAGAGCACCCAGGCGATCTCGTCGAACATCGCCGCCTTCTGCGTGGCCTCGTCCTTGCCCATGAGCTTGGTCACGTTGCCGAGCAGCGAGAGCTCCGGCCCGGCGATGAACTCGTCGTTCGTCAGCGGGATCGACCAGTCGACGTCGTGCGACGCGTTCCACTGGTTGTCCTTGCCCTTCTCGTACAGCGCGCGCAGCTCGCTGACTTCGCTGCCGTACTCCCAGTCGTTCCAGCGCACCGCCATCGGCGTCGGCACGTCGAGCTTCTCGCGGATCTTGGCGACCTGTGACTCGTCGGGGAAGTCGACCAGCTCGAAGCTGCCCAGATTCCGCCGGAACTCGTTCATGAACTTTTCC
The DNA here is from genome assembly GCA_035261165.1 of Myxococcota bacterium. Classification (GTDB taxonomy): domain Bacteria; phylum Myxococcota_A; class UBA9160; order SZUA-336; family SZUA-336; genus VGRW01. The sequence goes on along the minus strand of DATFUE010000352.1, from coordinate 5,608 downwards.
ACCGAGGTCTCCTTCTAGTCCGATTGCGCGCGCAGCGCGCGCTCCATGAAGCCGATCACGTGTTCCTTCCGCCGCCGGATCTCGGCCGCGGAGTAGAGCGGCGCGCCGAGGAGATCCTCGCCGAAGTCGCCGGTCGCGAAGTGAAAGACGGTCAGCCCGATCAGGCTCTGCAGCGTGTGCGGCACGGACACGCGCCGGATCTCGCCCGCGGCGATGCCCGCTTCGAGGCCCGCGGCGACCTTGCCGAGCACGCGCTGCAGCACCTCGCGCGCCGCCGCGTCGACCGGCTCCTCGTCCTCGACCTCGAACAGCGAGCGCAGCAGGAGCGGCGCGCGCGACGGGTTCTCGGCGAGTGAGTCGATCACGGCCTCGATCCAGAGGCGCATGCGCTCGAGCGCTCCGCCCGCGCGGCCCGCGGCCGCGGAGAGGCGGGCGTCGAACTCGAGCATGCTGCGCTCGAGCACGGCGGCCCAGAGCGCGCGCTTGGTCGGGAAGTGGTGGAAGAGGGCGGACTTCGAGACACCGACGCTCTCGGCGACCGCGCGCATGCCGACGCCGGCGAAGCCGAAGCGCGCGAAGAGTGACTCCGCCGTCTCCAGGATCTTGCCGCGCGTCGAGGGCGACGACTCTGACTCGGGTTCGCTCACGGCTGTGTCCGAAGCTGTAGGGTCTGGGACGCGCCCGACCGACCGGTCGGACGGCTCGAATCGTACCCGGCCGACTTGACGGATGCAAGCCGAGCCGGCGCACACTCCGCGCGCCGATGGCGAGCCCCGAGATTCAACGGCTGCGCGAGACCCTCGAGCGCGCGCTCCAGGGCCAGGACGACGCGAAGGCGGGCCTCTTGCTGGCGCTCGTGGCGCGCGAGCACGCCTATCTGGAGGGCCCGCCCGGTTGCGGGAAGTCGGCGCTGGCGCGCGCGCTCGCGCGCGCTTCGGGCGCCCGCATCGCCGAGCTCGCGTTCCACCGCGACGCGAGCGCGGCCGAGCTGCTGGGCGAGGTGCACCTGCGGCGCGAGGCGCGCGCGAGCCTGGAGCGGATCGCGATCGAGCTCTCGGTCGGGCCGAGCGCCTCGGCCGAGGTCCTGCTGCTCGACGACCTGTCGCGCGCGCCGGGCGAGGCGCTCGGCGTGCTGTTGCGGGTGCTCGGGCAGCGCCGGCTCGCGGATCGCGCGCTGCCGCTCGAGACCGCGATCGCGACCTCGGGCCCGCCAGAGCTCGAGAGCTACGGGGATCCGCTCGAGCCGACGCAGCTCGACCGCTTCGCGATCCAAGTGCGCATGCGCGGCTTGCTCGGCGCGCGGCGCTTCGCGCTTGCGCGCGCGCTGCTCGACCGCCCCCTCGCGCGTGACGAGCCGCCGCCGCTCGACACAGAAGTGCGTCACGCGCTGCAGCGCCGCGCAGCGGCGCTGCCGATCGAGTCGTCGGCGCGTGCCGCGCTGCTGCGCGCGGTCGAGCGCCTCGCCGCAGCGGCCGGCGGCGAGCCCGCGCTGTTCTCCGATCGCGCCTTCGCGCGCGCTGCCCCCGCCGTGATGCGCGCGCACGCGCTGCTGCGCGGCGCGGAGCGCGTTCTCCCCGAGGACGTGCGCGCGCTGCGCTACATGCTGGCGCGGCGCGTGCCCGAGGCGCTCGAACCCGACGTCGGCGCGATTCTCGAGGAGGCGATCCAGGCCGACTCACAGAATGACTCGAGCAGCGCGGGCACCCGGCCCGCCGCCGCCGACCGCACGGGCGCGGCGCCAGGGCCGAGCGGGGGCGCGCCGTCCGCGGCCCTGCCCGTCGAGTCACTCGAGGCGCGCGACACCTCGCTCGCTTCGATCGAGCCCGCCGCCGGCGCGCGCGGCGACGACGACACGGCCGGCGTCGATCCGATCCTGCGCGCGCTCGCCGGCCGCCTCGAGCGCGGCGCGGTGGACCGCGGCGAGGACGCCGGCGGCTCGCCGCGCAGTCTCCGGCGCATGCGCCGCCTCGACGAAATCCTCGACGCGGATCCGGTCGACGCGCTGTTGCTCATCGAGGGTCGCCAGCCGAGCGGCGCACGCGTCTTCCGGCGCGAGCGGCGCAACACGGGCGGCTCGATCGCCGTGCTGCGCGACGTCTCGGCGTCGATGGAGGGCCGACTCGCGCGCTGGGCGGGCCAGGTCGTCGCGGGTCTGGTGCGCGTGGGCGCGCGCCGCCGCATGCGCCTCGGCTACATCGAGTTCAACCACGAAGCGGAGCGCTTTGCGTCCGGCGGCGCGTTCTTCCATCGCCGCTACCGGCGTGTGCTCGCGCTCGCGCAGCGGCGGCGCGCCGAGGGCCGCACCAACTACGAAGCGCCCCTGCGCGCCGCGCTCGGCGAGCTGCGCGCGAGCCCGGGCCGCGAGCGACACATCGTGTTGCTCTCCGACGGCGTGCCCGTGCTCGGCGACCCGAACGTGCGCAGCGAGCGCGCGCTGGCTCGGCGCCTGCGAGTCAAAGTACACACCGTCTTCCTCGGCTCGGGCGAGTGCCCGGCCGTGCTCGACGAGATCTCGGGCGAGACCGACGGGCTGCGCTTCGAGGCGCGGCCCGGGCCCGGTGGACGCCTGACACTGCGGGAGCGCGCGCAGCGCATGGAGCGTGCGGAGCGTGACTAGGGTGCTCACGCGACCATCGGCTGGGGTGCCCACGCGACCGTCGGCTAGGGTGCCCACGCGACCATCGGCTAGGGTGCCCATGCGACCATCGGTTAGGGTGCCCATGCGACCATCGGACGGGGGTGAGTGGGAGCGATGAACGGCCTCCTGCGCCTGCGCGAGCTCCTCGATCGCCACGTGGTCGGTCACGACGACGCGAAGCAGGCGCTCTTGCTCGCGCTGGTGTGCCGCGAGCACATCTACCTGGAAGGGCCCCCCGGCTCCGCGAAGACGCGCATGGCGGAGATCGCCGCACGGGGCGCGAGCCTCGGCTTCTTCTTCTACCAGATGCACCGCGACACGCGGCTCGCGGAGCTGGTCGGCGACGTCGTGCTCGAGCGCCGCCCGCTTCCCGACGCTGCCGGCGAACGCATCCACCAGGCAATCGAGCCCGGCGGCATTCTCACAGCCGACATCTGTGTGCTCGACGACATCTCGCGCGCGCCGGGCGAGGCGCTGAACGTGCTCTTGCGCGTGCTGAACGAGCGGAAGTTCGGCGAGCGGCCGATCCCCCTACTCACCGCGATCGCCACGAGCAACCCGCTGCGCGACGAGTACTACAACGAGCCGCTCGACCCCGCGAACCTCGATCGCTTCGCCCTACAGCTTCGTGTGTCGGGTCTGATCCAAACGGGCGACCGCGCGCAGGCGCGCGAGCTCGTCGACCGCTTCGCGGACGGCAGCGTGCTCGAGCAGCCCGAGCCCGAGGCGGTGCTCTCCCGCGCCGAGCTCGACCGCGCGCACGCCGAGCTCGCGCGCATCGACGTCCCGTCGGCGGAGAAGGACCGGCTGATCGAGTTCCTGCGCCGACTCGTGGTCGACTATGATTGCGACGAGACGAACTCGCTGCTCACCGACCGGAGCTTTCTGGTGAAGGCGGTCAAGCTGTTGCGCGGGCGCGCACTCCTGGCCGGTCGCGCGCGGGTGGAACGCGGGGACCTCGCGGTGCTTTCGCAGATGACGACCTTCCGCGTGCCGGAAGAGGTCCAGGCGAAGGTGCCCGAGCTCATCGGGGAGATCACGGCGTGAAGGTTTCCGTCGAAGTGAACGGGCAGGTCCACGAGCGCGAGGTCGCCCCGCGGCTTCTGTTGGTGCACTTCCTGCGCGAGAACCTGGGACTCACCGGCACTCACATCGGCTGCGAGACGACGATCTGCGGCGCGTGCACCGTGCACCTCGACGGACGCGCGGTGAAGAGCTGCACCCTGTTCGCGGTGCAGGCCGACGGCCGCAGAGTCATGACGGTCGAGGGACTCGCGAAGGACGCCGAGCACCTGCATCCCGTGCAGACCGGCTTCTGGGAGGAGCACGGGCTCCAGTGCGGCTACTGCACGCCCGGGATGATCATGACCACGTCGGCGCTGTTGAAGGACAACCCGAACCCGACCGAAGCCGAGATCCGCTACGCGATCGAGGGCAACATCTGTCGCTGTACGGGCTACCAGCAGATCGTGAACGCGGTGCAGCACGCGGCGCGGATCTCGAAGGGAGGGCGCTAGTGCCGGTGCGACCGATCTCCGTCGGCGAGCGCATCAAGCGCCGCGAAGACCCGCGCCTGATCCGCGGCCTGGCGACCTACACGGACGACATCAAGCTCCACGGCATGCTGCACGCGGCGTTCGTGCGCAGTGACTACGCGACGGGAAAGATCGAGCGCATCGACCTGGCTCAGGCGCACGCGCGCAAGGGCGTGATCGCGGCCTACACCTTCGACGACCTGCGCGGGAAGGTCGGCCGCACGCCGAACGTCGCGCGCCCCGAGCCGGGTCGCGACGCGGAGCACCCGCTGCTGGCCGACGCCTTCGTGCGCTACGTCGGCCAACCGGTCGCCGTCGTGATCGCGGAAGACCGCTACATCGCGCGCGACGCGGCGCTCGACGTCGCGGTCGACATCACGCCAGGTCGCCCGGTGATCGACCTGCGCGGCGCGCTCGACCCGACGAAGGGCAAGGTCTACGCCGATCACGCCGACAACGTCGCCCTCGCGGTGCCGGCTGCGAATGCGGCCGAGGTCGAGAAGCTGTTCAATGAGGCCGACGGCGTCGTGAAGCTCGAGCTCGTGAACCAGAAGGTCGCGCCCGTCTCGATGGAGCCGCGCGCGGTGCTCGCGCACTGGGACGAGGGCCCGCAGAAACTCACGGTCTGGACCTCGACCCAGGTGCCGCACCTGGTGAAGCAGCAGCTCGCGCAGTGTCTCGGCATCTCCGAGGTGCGCATCCGGGTGGTCGCACCCGAGGTCGGCGGCGGCTTCGGCTGCAAGATCCCGGTGTATCCGGAGGAGTGTCTCCTGCCGTGGATCTCGCGGCGGCTGCGCCGCCCCGTCAAGTGGGCGGAGACGCGCACCGAGAATCTGCTCAACACGACGCACGGCCGCGCGCACGTGCACGAGATCGAGGCCGCGTACCGCAAGGATGGAGAGCTGCTGGCGCTGCGCGGCCGCGTGCTGTCCGATGTCGGCGCGTATCCGAGCTTCTTCGGCCCCGCGATCGCGACCTTCACGCCGCTGATGATGCCCGGCTGCTACCGGCTTTCGGGTCTCTCGGTCGAGGTGGTGTGTCTCTACACGAACACGATGGCGACCGACGCGTACCGCGGCGCGGGCCGCCCCGAGGCGGCCTACACCGTCGAGCGAGTCATGGACGCGATCGCCGCGGCGACGGGGCTCGACCCGGTCGACGTGCGGCGCCGGAACTTCATCCCGAAGAGCGCGTTTCCGTTCACGACCGCGTCGGGGGCGGTGTACGACTCGGGCGACTACGGCCCGACGCTCGACAAGGCGCTCGCGCGCTTCGACTACGCCGGCGCCAAGGCGCGCCGCGAGCAGGCGCGCGCCCAGGGGAAGCTCGTCGGCATCGGCGTCGCGACGTTCACGGAGATCTGCGGGCTGGGCCCGAGCACCGGCGCATCGCCGATCCAGCGCACCGGGAGCTGGGAGTCGGGCGCGGTGCGCGT
>DATFUE010000351.1:0-5455 GCA_035261165.1 Myxococcota bacterium | reverse complement strand
TGGGCTCGCACGGTCCCCGGCGCATGGCCCGCGAAGCGGCGCTGCAGGTGCTGTTCGCCGCCGACCTCTCCGGCGCGGAGGTCGACGTCGACGTCGTGCGCGCGGAGTTCGAAAACGTGAGTGCGGAGTTCCAGCTGCCCAAGCGCGCGCGCGAGCGCGCGCTCGAGCTGTGTCTCGGCGTCGTGCACCACCGCAAGGACATCGACCTCGCGATCGCGCGCGCGAGCGAGCACTGGAAGATCGAGCGGCTCGCCGCCGTCGAGCGGAACGTGCTGCGCGTGGCCACGTTCGAGCTGCTCTTCGAGCCCAAGACGCCGGCCGAAGTCGTGATCGACGAAGCCGTCGAAGTCGCGCGCCGCTTTGCTTCCGAGAAGTCGCCGGCCTTCGTGAACGGCGTGCTCGACGTCGTCGCCCGCAACGCCCGCGCCGAACGCGGAGGCGACCCGTGAGTCGCCTCGAGCTGTCGCTCTTTCCGGGCTCCGTCGTCGAGGCGCCCGCGGACACGATCCTGGTTCCCGTTCCCGAGGACGAGCGCCCGCTGCGCGGAGACGCGGGCCTCGTGGACTGGCGCCTGTGTGGCCTGATCTCCGACCAGCTCCGCTCCGGCTACGTCTCCGGCGCGCTCGGCGAAGCGGCGCTGCTGCCGGGCGCGCGGCCACTCTCGCCGAGTCGCCTCTTGTTGGTGGGCACCGGCTCCGCGCCGCCGCGCGGTGGCGCGCGCCCGATCCTGCGCGCGATGCGCTCCGCGGCGGGGAAGCTGCTGATGATGCGCAGCCCCGCGGCGCTGCTGGCGCTCCCTGGCGCGATCGACTTCGCCGAGGACGCGGTGAGTCTCTTGCGCGGTCTCGTGCACGGGCTCGCCGAACACCAGAGCGATCTCGGCTTGCACGTCATCCTGCCGGACGGAGCGGCCAAGGAGCGCGCGCTCCTGTCCGCGCTCGGCGAAGTCGTTCCCGGCGCGCACAGCTGGGGCGTGTCACTCAACGTCAGCTGGGTCGACATCGACGGCGACGAGCTTCGCTCGCCCGCGCCGCGGGCTTAGGCAGACGCCGGGCAAATCCGATGCCTCTTCCGGATGAGTCTCGCCGGAAACCTGTCTGATCTGAGCCTGCCCGAGCTCCTGCAGGTCGTCGCATTGTCGCGCAAGACCGGCGCGCTCGAGATCTGTTCGGAGCAGGGCGGGGTCGCGTGGCTGGGGCTGCGCGACGGGGGAATCGTGCGCGTCGCGCTCGAGAGCGGCGAGCTCGACCGCGACGCGATCCTGAAGAAGGCCGGCCTGGGCGAAGGGAGTGACTCGGACGTCGCCGCCGCGACGCTCTGGGACGCGGCGGTGCAGGCGATCCTCGGCATCTTCGACTGGTCCGAGGGCGACTTCACCTTCGAGCCGCTCGACGACCCCGCGATCCAGTGGCGCGGGCCCGAGGGCATCCTCCTGCCGAGTCCCCTGTCGCCGGAGTTTCTCGCGCTCGAGGGCGCGCGCCTCGAGGACGAGAACGCCGAGCGGACCGCCGAGCTGCGTTTCGACCGCGAGGCGCTGGAGATTTCATTCGCGCCGGCGGCTCCCGAGCCGGAGGCCGACGAAGTCGACGCCGAAGAGGCGCTCGAAGCCGAGCTGGAGCCGAGCGCCCCGATCATCGAGCCGCCGCCCGAGGAGGACGCGCCGCCCGAGCTCGAGGTGCTCGCCGCGCATGCTGAGCCCGCGGACGACGACACGCCGTTCCGCATGCGCCGCGGTCAGACGCCTGCGAGGTCGCGGCCCCGCCTGCCGGACCCGGACGCGACCGTGGTTCAAGCGACGCCGTTCGAGGCCAGCGAGGACTCCGCGGAGGAATCGCCTCCGAGTGAGTCACCCGCGCCGGTCGCCAAGCTGCCGCCCTCGCTGATCTGCATCGATGCCGATCTTCCGCTGCTCGAACGCATCAAGGGCGGGCTCGCGGACAAGCCGATGCGCATCCACATCTTCCAGAGCCCCGCGGACGCGCTCGCGCGCTTCAAGCAGTACGTCGTGCGCGGGGAGGTTCCCGCGGTCGTGCTCGGCAGCGGCGTCGAGGATCCGCTCGACGCGCGCCAGGGCCTGGGCTGGCGCCGCTTCGCGGGGCGGATGCTCGCGATCGCGCCGCGCATGAGCCTGGTCGTGTTGGCGCGCAAAGGCGAGAGAGTCGCGGCTCCAGGGCTGACGGTTCTGCAGCGACCGGAGGCGCGTCCGACCCCCGCCGATCTCGATGCCTTCTTGCGCGCGGTGACCGACGCGCTCGCCTCGAGCGCATAAAGCGTGTCAGAAGCCAGACCGATAGGCCCTGCGGCTGCCTACGCTCGCGTACCGAGGAGTCGCACGTGATCGCCGCTTGCCCTCAGTGTCAGACCCGGTACCGGCTCGCCCGGGAGAAGATCGGGCCGCAAGGCGCTCGCATCCGCTGCAGCCAGTGTCAGACGATCTTCCGCGTGCAGTCACCCGACGGCGCCGCGCAGGCCGAGGCCCCGCCGTCGGCGGTCGCCGGCCCAGCACCGGCGCGCGCGCCCGCGCCGAAGCTCGAGCCACGACCCGCGCCCGCGGTCGCGCCGCCCGCTCCGCCGCCCGCGCCGAGGGTGCTTCCGCCGCTCGGGCGCGCGATCGTCGCGGAGCTCGACGCGGACAACGCGAAGGCGGTGACCGAGCTGCTCGCGCAGTGGCGCATCGAGGCCGACGTGGTCGACGACGGCGGCGAGGCTCTCGTCCGCATGTTCCGTTCGCCGCCGCTGCTCGCGATCCTGGGCGGCGACCTGCCGTCGCTCTCCGCCGCGCGCGTCGCCGAGCTCGCGCAGCGCGCGACCGAGCTCGCGGCCGTGAAGCTGATCCGCATCGCGACCACTTCGGACCAGACGGGCACACCGGGCTTCGACGCGGAGGAGATGCTCGAAGCCGCCGACTATCCCGGCGGCCTGGCCGAGATTCTCGGGCGCCTCGGCATCGGTGCAAAGCCGAGCCACCAGGCCCCGGCGGCTGTGGCGCCGGTTGCCAAGCCCAAGCCCGCGCCCGCAGCCCCGGCGGCACCCCAACCGCCCAAGCCCATGGCCCCGGCACCTGCGCCGCGCGCCGCCGCGCCCAGGGTGCCGTCGAGTGACCCCGCGATCGCCGCGGCCGAACGCCTTGCGCGCATCGCCGTTTCCGACGTGATTCTCTACAACCAGGAGAAGTTCGCGGCCGCCGCCGCGCGCGGCACGGCCGCGAAGGAGATGGCGAGCGAGCTCGGCGAAGCGCGCCAGCACTTCAACTCGCGGGTCGCCCCCGTGGTTCGCGCCGACCGCGACTTCCTGGTCGAGGAGCTCGAGCGCCGCGCCGCCGTCCTGAAGGGCGCCTAGTCCCCGCGCGCCTGGTCGTCGCGGCCGGGCGAAGTAGAATCGGGACATGGTGCCGGCCGCCGGGGGGAGTCACGCGTGCGCCGTCGCGGCGCTGCTGGCCACGCTCGCGCTCTCCGCGTGCGGGTACCACTTCGTCGGCGGCAAAGGCTTCTTCGGCCCCGACGTCAAGACGATCGAGCTGCTCGCCTTCGAGAACGAGTCGCGCGAGCCGGGCATGGAGCAGCTGATCGGCGTGGCGATGAACGAGGAGTTCGCGCGCCGCGGTTGGCTCGAGCCCCGGCTCGAGGGGCAGACCCCGAGCGGCGATCTGGTCATGCGCGGCGCGATCAAAAGCGTGACCGTTCACTCGACCTCGTACTCGTCGGGCGCGCTCGCGCTCGAGGAGTCCGTCGAGGTCGTGTTCGACGTCAACGTGAAGCGAGCGGAATCGACCGAGGTCCTCTGGCAGCACCCGCGCTTCCGGGTGCGCGAGGTGTTCCTGGCGAGCGCGGACCCGCAGGTCTACGCGAGCAACAAGGAACAGGCGCTGCGGCGCGTCTCGAACGAGATCGCAGAGCGAGTCCACGATGAGCTCTTCCAAAAGTTCTGACTCATTCGCGCCGGTCGTCCTGATCGAGGGGCCGGAGGCGACCCTGCGCGACGCCGCGCTCGCCGAGCTGCGCGAGCGCGTGCTCGCCGACGCGCCGCGAGACTTCAACGAGGACCGCTTCGATCTCGGGGCGGCGGGCTTCGACCCGCTCGCGATCGTCGGGGCCGCGCGCACGCTTCCGGTCATGGCGCGCGCGCGCCTCGTGCTGGTGCGCGGCGCCGGCGAGAAGCGCGCCGAGAAGTTCCTCGACGGCGCGCTGCTCGAGTATCTCGAAGCGCCCCTCGAGACGACGTGTCTCGTGCTCGAGGCCGAGAGCGTCGATAAGCGCCAGCGATGGGTGAAGCGGGTCGCGAAGCTCGGCCAGGTGATCGACTGCGCGGGACCCAATCGTCCCGGCGACGTGCGCCGTTGGATCGAGGCGCGCATGGCGCAGCGGGGCCTGCGCACGTCGGGCGGCGTGGCGACGGCGCTGTTCGAGCTCGTCGGACCCAACCTCGATCGGCTTGCGCTCGAGGTCGAGAAGCTGTCGCTCTTCGTCGGCGAGCGCGGCGAGCTCTCCGCCGACGACGTCGCCGAGCTCGTCGGGCAGCTCCGGCCGCGCGCGGTGTACGAGCTGTGCGACGCGATCGGCGAACGCCGGCTGGCGAACGCGCTGCGCATGGTGGCCGAGCTCTCCGACCAGGGACAGCCGCCGCTCGCGCTGATCGGCGCGCTCGCCAACCACTTCCGCAAGCTGCTGCGCGCGCGCGAGCTGCGGCCGCTCGAGGCGGCCGAAGTTCAGCGCAAGCTGGGTGTGCACCCGTTCGCGGCGCAGAAGCTGGTCGAGCAGATGCGGCGCTTCGATCTGCGCCGGTTGAAGGCGTGTCTCGAGGCGGTGCGGCGCACGGACCTCGCCCTCAAGGGCGGCGTACCGATCGGACCGCGGATGGCGCTCGAGCGCCTCGTGCTGGCCGTCTGCGCGTGACCCGACCAGCCGGCGCCACGCGTGGGCGCGTGACACTCCCGGTCGGCGCCACGCGTGGGCGCGTGACACTCCCAGTCGGCGCCACGCGTGGGCGCGTGGCTAGCGCGCTGCGAGCTTTGCCAGCCGCGAGACGGTGCGCGAGACGGTGCGCTTGTGCATCACGCCCTTGCTCGCCGCCTTGCGCAGCAGCCGCTCGGCGTCGTGGAGCAGCTGCGGGAGCTCCTTCGAGCCCGAGGCCTTGGCTTCGCGCAACTTCTTCACCGCGCCGCGCACGGTCTTCTGCACCTGGTTGTTGCGCGCGCGGCGTCGAAGCGATTGAGCGTGGCGCTTCTTGGCCGAGCGGTGGGTAGCCATGGAGACCTCCGAGCGAGCCGGTAAGTACCCCGGGGCGGCGGCGGTGTCAACGGACGCGGTGCAGCGCCTGTCGCGCTCCGCGGGCGTCGTCTCGGCCGCGACGATGGCGAGTCGCGTGCTCGGCCTGGTGCGCGACAGCCTGATCGCGTACGCGTTTCCCGTAGCGGCGAGCGACGCGTTCTTCGTCGCGTTCACGATCCCGAACCTGT
>DATFUE010000350.1:0-4489 GCA_035261165.1 Myxococcota bacterium | reverse complement strand
CTGCAGGGAGCGCAGCCCGGCATCGCGTACGTCTGCCCACCCTTTGTGCCGTAGCCGATAGACTCGGCGCCAATGGCGCGCGTGAAGCAGATCGCGGGAGTCCTGGCCATCGACGCCGCGTTGCGGGCCGGCGAAGAGGTGCGCTTGCTGCTGGTGGCCGAGGACGCGCGCGCGGAGGACGTGCGCGGCGTCATTGCGCGCGCGGAGGAGTCCGGGATCGCAGTGCGCACCGCGACGCGCAACGTGCTCGCGCGGCTCTCGATGCTGCGGCCGGCGGAGGACGCGCTGGCGCTCGTCGGGCGTGACCCGGACGCGGATCTCGCCGAGTCACTCGCGCGCGGCGGCGCGTTCTGGCTGCTGGTCGGCGTCGCCTACCCCGGCAACGTCGGCATGGTGATTCGCACCGCCGAAGTCTCCGGCGCCGACGCGATCGCGGTCGACGGCGGCTTCGACCACGAGGCGAAGCGCGCGGCGCTGCGCGCGTCGATGCGCGCGGACAAGTTCATGCCCGTGTTCTGGCTCGACGCGGCGCAGGTGCTGGACGCCGCCAAGGCGAGCGGTCACCGTGTGCTGGCCGTCGACGAAGCCGGAGAGGGCTCGCACTTCGCGGCGGATCTGACCGGCGCGCGCGTGTTCGTCGTGGGCAGCGAGAATGGCGGCATTCCGCCCGAGGTGCTCGCGCGCTGCGACGCGCGCATCCGCGTGCCGATGGCGGGATTCATCCCCTGCTACAACCTGCAGGCAGCGGTGTCGGCCGTCGCCGTCGAGCGGTTGCGCCAGGTGGGTTCGAGGGCGGGAGACGATTAGAGGCGACTCGGAAACCCCGCCCGGGCACGGGCGGGGCGCCGGTGAGCTTGCTAACCAGCGATCCGAAGGGGAGGCGCCGCGTGGCGCCCGCAGCCGCGATGGAATCGGTCGAGCCCGGAACAAAGCCGTCGTTCTCGATCGTCGTGCCCACGCTCGACGAGGCGGAGAACGTCGACGAGCTGCTGCGGCAGATCTTCGCCCTTTCCGAAGCGCTCCCGCCGTTCGAAGTGATCGTCGTCGACGACGATTCGCGCGACGGCACGGCCGAGCGCGCGCGCGCATGGTCGGGCCGGCACCCGGTCAGTGTAATCGTGCGCCGCGACGAACGCGGTCTCTCGCGCGCGGTGATCGCGGGCGCGCGAGCGGCGCGCGCGGAGGTGGTCGTCGTCATGGACGCCGACCTCTCGCATCCGGTCGCGGCGATCCCGGCCCTCGTCCGACCGCTCCTCGACGGCGCGGCGTCGATTGCGATCGGCAGCCGCCACGTCCGCGGCGGCTCGACGCGCGGTTGGCCGCTGCGGCGCAAGCTGGCGTCGCGCGCCGCCGCCGCGCTCGCCTGGCCGATCTCTCCGGTGAGCGATCCGATGTCCGGGTTTTTCGCGGCGCGCCGCGCGGACGTCGTTTCGCTCGACCACGCCCCGGCCGGCTTCAAGATCCTGCTCGAGCTGCTCGCGCGCGGCGGCTCGAGCCTGCGCGCGATCGAGGTCCCGATCGAGTTCGTCGACCGCGAGCGCGGTGAGTCGAAGCTCGGGGTCTCCCAGGTCGGCGAGTATCTCCGGCGACTCGCGGCGCTCGCGGGCGCCGACCTCGGCTCCGCCAGCCTGCGCCGTCTCTGGCTCGCACTTTGCGCGGGCGCGGTCCTCGACTTCGCGAGCTTCGCGCTGCTCGAAGGACGCGGAGGGGCGCTCGGCGGCGCGCAGCTCGCGAGCGGGGCGCTTGGCGCCCTGGCGGTGTGGTCGCTGTGCGCGGGCGATCTGCGCGGCACCAAGGCCGGGCGCTTCGCGGCGCTGAGTCTGCTCGCGCTTCTGCTGCGCGGCGGCGTGCTCGCGAGCCTGGTTCGGAACACCGGGCTGTCGCCGCTCGTCGCATTCGTTCCGAGCGCGATCGCCGGCCTCTCGGTGAGCGCGCTCGGCGCGGCGTTCTTCGTGCTCGGCCCGCCGCGCGCGCCGAACGAGCGCGCGCTGGCGCTGCGCCTGGGTTGCATTGCGGTGGCCGTCTATCTGTTCGCGCTGCGGATCGCGTATGCAGGCGCCGTCGAGCTGCTCCCCGAGGAGGCGTATTACTGGAGCTACGCGCAGCACCTCGATCTCTCCTACCTCGATCACCCGCCGCTGGTCGCCTGGCTGATCTGGGCGGGCACGTTGCTCGGCCAGAGTGAGTGGGGGGTGCGCGCGGGCGCGATCGCGTGCTCCGCGCTGACGGCCGCGTTCTCTGCGGCGCTTGCGGCGCGCTGGCTCGGCAAGACCGCGGCCGCCGCCACGCTGGCGCTCGTCACCGCGCTTCCGTTCGGGTTCGCGACCGGGCTGCTCATGACTCCCGACGCGCCGCTCGCCGCGGCGTGGTCCGGCGCGCTCTACTTCCTGTGGCTCGCGCTCGTCGAGCTGCGGCCGCGCGCGTGGTGGGGCGTGGGCGCGTGCATCGGGCTCGGGCTGCTCGCGAAGTACACGATCGCGCTGCTCGGCTTGGGCGCGTTGGCGTTCGCGCTGCTCGACGGGCGCGCGCGCCGGCAGCTGCTCCGGCCGGAGCCCTATCTCGCCGCGGTGCTAGCGCTCGCGCTGTTCGCGCCGGTGCTCGTTTGGAACTACCGCAACGACTGGGCCTCGTTCGCGTTCCAGAGCGCGCGCCGACTCAGTGATCCGCCCGAGTTCGGCCTGCACCGACTCGGCGCGAGCGTGCTCGTGCTGCTCGGGCCGGTCGTCGTCGCGGCGCTGCTCGCGCTGCTGCGCGGTCGCACGCGCCGAGCCGTCGACGCCGGCACCCCGAGCGAGGAGGCTGCGCGGCGCTTCCGCTTCGCCGCCTGCGCCGCGTTCGCGCCGCTCGCGGTCTTCACGCTCTTCTCGCTCAGCCACGTGCCGAAAGTGAACTGGACCGGGCCGCTGTGGCTCGCTCTGCTCCCGGCGACGGCCGCCCTGCTGGCCCGCGCGTCCGCCGCGCACGTCGGTCGGCTCGCCGGCGCGGCCGCAGCGCTGTTCGCGCCGAGCCTGTGGCTGGCCCTCTTCGGTTACGCCGCGGCGCTCCACTCACTCGCGTTGGGCGTACCCGGCGCGGACTTCCCGGGCGGCACGCGCTATGCGCAGCGCTGGCAGGAGATCGCAGCGGCGGTCGACCGCGCGGCGAACGACCTGCGCGCCGAGACCGGCGCGCAGCCCGTGATCGTCGCCTTCGACCGCTACGCGACGTCGAGCCTCCTCGCGTTCTACCAGCCCGGCTCGGGTCCGCGCTGGACCCTGGGGGGGCGCCAGCTGTTCGGCGCGGGGACGAGCCTGATGTACGGCTACTGGACGCCGCCCGAGTCGGTCGCCGGACGTACACTTCTCTGTGTCTCCGACGACCCCGGCGACCTCGAGCTACCGGCGCGCTTCGCGCGCGCGGCGGGCGCGATCACGACCCTGGCGATAGCCGGCCAGAGCGACGGCGCGCGCGTCTTCTACCGCGCGCTGTACGGCTACGAGCCCGACGCGGCTTCGGGCACGAAGCGGAAGAACGCCGCGCCCTCGAGCACCGCGCTCTCCGGCGCTTCGAGCTCGCACATGCTGCCGAGCTCGCGGATGCCGTCGGCCGCGCGCTGGTCGAGGCCCAGCTCCTCCGGCTTCGCGGGCTTCGCCTTGCCGAGTGACTCGATGAGCTTGGCCGCCCACTCGGGCCGCTGCTCGCCCTTGGTGTCGAACGCGATCGGCAGGAAGTCCGGACCGTCCTTGAACACGCAGAGCAGCCCCGCGCCGAGCAGCTCGGACGACGCCATCGAGAACATGGTCGCGCGCCCGCGCACGCCGTCTTCGAGCTCGAGCAAGAGGCCCTCGACCAGCGGATGACCGCTGGCGAAGAATTCGAGCTCGTCCTTCTCGAGCGCCTCCACGCGGTCGAAGGTCCCGAGCCAGCGGCCCTCGTCGCGCACGCCGGGAAGTGACTCGACCGTGAGCGACGTGCCCATCTCGAGATAGTAGAGCGCGGTGCCCCCCTTCTCGACGATCTTCAAGCCGAGATCGTTCGCCGCGCCCAGACAGAAGCGGCGCATGCACTGCTCGAGCTCGGGCGGCACGAGCGACAGGAGCCCGGCGGCCTGCGACGCGTCGTAGGCGTCGCGGTAGATCACGCGCGGGATGTCCGCGACGGAGCGCGCGCGCGCCGCTTCGATCTCCGCCACCAGCGCTTCGACGTCGAGCGCGGTCTCGTCGGCCTCGGCGCGCTCCACCGCCTCGCGAACGCCGGACAGCGCCAGGTCGAGGCCGGCCGACGGACGCGCGAACAGATCGAGTCTCTCGTACAGGCGCGCGACGTCCGGCTTCGAGTCGGCGCCCCGGAAGTACACGATCTCGACGTTCTTCGTGCGGCCGATGCGGTCGAGCCGGCCGATGCGCTGCTCCAGCGCGACCGGATCGCTGGGCAGGTCGAAGTGCACCATGCGGTCGCAGAACTGGAAGTTGCGCCCCTCGGCGCCCGCCTCGGTGCAGATCAGCACCGG
>DATFUE010000349.1:0-13007 GCA_035261165.1 Myxococcota bacterium | reverse complement strand
CGCGCAGAAGGCGCAGTCGAGGCTGCAGCCGACCTGCGAGGACACGCAGAGCGTGTAGCGGCGCGCCTCGGGAATCAGGACCGCCTCGATGCGCGCGCCGTCGATCGTGCCGAGCACCAGCTTGCGCGTGCCGTCGGCGGCGGCGTGCACCGCGATCCGCTCGAGCGAGTGCGTGCGCCAGTCTGCGGCGAGCTCCGCGCGCAGCCGCGCGGGCAGATTCGCCATCGCCCCGAAGTCGCGCACGCGCCGCTGGTAGAGCCAGCTCGAGACCTGCGCGGCGCGGAACCCGGGCACACCGGCGCTCGCGAATGCGGCGCGCAGCTCGTCGGGGGTGTGGCCGAGCAGCGCTTTCACTGCCGCCTACGATAGTCGAAGTACGCGATCGCGCGACCTTCGGCGCGAAACGTGGACTCATAGGCCGTCTCGCGCCGGGCGGGCGGTGAGTCGGACCAGGGCGCCGGCGCGTGCAGGTTCGCGAACGCGCTCTGCCCCGCGAGCACCTCCGCGATCCAGTCGCGGTAGCCGAGGTGATCGGTCGAGACGTGCAGCAGCGCGTCGGGCGCGAGCGCCAGCGCGAGCAGCCCGACCAGAGGCGCCTGCACGAGCCGCCGGCGCCAGTGCCGCTTCTTGGGCCAGGGATCGGGGCAGTTGATCCAGCACTCCTCCACACAGCCCGGTGGCAGCGCGCGCTCGAGCGCGAACTCCGCTGGCGCGTGCAGCAGGAAGACGTTCTCGAGCTCGCGCTTCTCCGCGCGCCGCGCGACTTTCTCGACGCGCTTGCGCGAGACCTCGACGCCGAGAAACGCGCGCTTCGGGGCCGCCTCGGCCAGGTCGAGCAGGAGCTCGCCGCGCCCGAAGCCGATCTCGAGCACGATGCGCTCCGCGCCGAGCGCAGCCCCGAGGCCGCCTTCGCGCAGCGCGACCCCTTCTATGACCGGCACGGCGCCCTTCCTAGCGTATTTTGCGGCGCTTGCGCGACAGGTAGTCGACCATCACGTACTCGCCGATCTGACCCGGGGTGGTGTAGAAGGCGCGGCCCTTGTTGATCCGGGTCATGCCTTCCACGAAGCGCATCAGCTCGGGCGAATCGTCGAGCATGAAGGTGTTGATCGTGATGCCCTTGCGAGTCACTCGATTCACCTCGCCGAGTGTCTCCTTGTTCGCGCGCGGGCTCGTGCCGCCGACGCCGCTGGGCCACTCGACGCGCAGCTCGTCGCCCACGAAGTAGGCCGTCGGCTGCCCGTCGGTGATCACGATGATCTGTTTGTTCTCCGAGGGATTGCGGTCGATGAGTCGCTGGGCGACGCGCAGCCCGTCCTGCAGATTCGTGAACGGGTCTTCCATGTTCCAGACCAGCTCCGGCAGCTCGGGGATCGTGAGCTCGCGGGCGCGCGTGTAGAAGCCGACGATGAAGAAGCGGTCGCGCGGGTAGCGCGTGCGGATCAGCTGATCCATGGCGATCGCGACGCGCTTGGCCGCCGGCCAGCGCCCCGACCAGGACATCGACCAGCTCATGTCGAGCAGCAGCACCGTGGTGGTGTCCGTCTGTTGGTCGGTGTCCAACACCTCGAGGTCGCCGGGCTCGATGCGCAGCGGCACGCTCAGGTGTTTCGGGTCGCGCAGCAGCGCGTTGCGCACGGTGGCGACGGCGTCGAGGTGCGCGGGCTCGCCGAACACGTACGGCTTCGAGCGCTCGATCGTGATCGGCCCGCCGCCGCGGTGCAGCGTCGCGTGCGCGCCCGGCCCGCCGTGTTTCAGCGAGCCGTAGATGTCCTCGAGCGCGAGCTCGCCGATGCGGCGGATCGCGCGCGGCGTAAGCTCCAGGCCGCCCTCGCCCGAGCGGATGAAGCCCCCCGCCTCGAGGTTCCGGCGCATGTCGCGCAGGATCAGGATCGACTCGACGCCCTGCTCTCCCGCGAGCTCGCGCAGCTCGTCGAGCGAGACTTCGTCGAAGCGCCCTTCGAGCAAGTTGCGCGCGAGTCGGCCGAGCCGCTCGATCTCGCGCATCAGCTCGAGCGCCTCGTCGAACGAGAGCGAGTTGGCGCCGCGCAGCATCTGCCGGTTGCGCGCGTGGAACTCCTCGAGCGCGCGGATCTGGTCGAGCTCCGCCTCGAGCTCGCGGAAGTCGGCCTCCGCGTCCGCGTCGGCCCACTCGTGATCGGCGAAGCGCTTGAGCGCGTCGGACAGGCGACGCGGGAGTGAGTCTTTCTTCGCCTTGAAGTCCGTCCAGCGCTGTGACTCGACGCCGTTCTGCGACCCCTGCGCGCCCTCCTCGCGCTCGAGGATGTCGCGCAAGGTCTCCCAGCGCTCGTCGAAGGCCTGGTCCATGTTCTGACCGGCCATCTGCTCGCGCGCCTGGCGGCGGAGCTCCTGCAAGAGCTCCTCCACGCCCATGACTCGGAAGTCCATTCCCGCGAGCTCGAAGCCCTGGTAGCGCATCCAGGACAGCGCTTCCTCGACGCCCATCCCTTCCATCAGGTGGCGCGCGAGCTCGTCGAGGGCCTGCTCCGCGGCGAGCGAGAACGCGCGCTGCGTGCCGTCCCATCGGCTGTAGCGCACCCGCGCCATCGTCAGCCGTACGTGAGGCGGCGGCCCGAGATCTCGCGGTTCAGCTTGTTCGAGAGATGCAGCCCCTCGAGCACCAGCTCGACCCCCGCCGCGATGCGCGCCGGGCTCGCCGCGCAGCCCAGGAGCTCCACCGCTTTTCGCAGGCCCGCGATGTTGTCGACCCCGTCGGCGTATTCCTTGGACGGCAGCTCGTCGCCGACCTCGACCTTCCAGCCGTCGTCGAAAGCGCGCACGACCGCGTCCAGATCCGCGGCGCCACACAGCTCGCCGAACACCGAGAGCACCGCGCGCTTCACGAGTGAGTCGACGATCTCGTTCTCGGTCTTCTCCGCGCCCGCGTACTCGAGCTCCATCTTCCCGCCCATCGACGCGCGCAGCGCCGGCAGATCGCTGAGTCGCGGCACGGCTTCCGATTCGCGGAGCAACAGCGCGCGGCGCTCCGCGCAGGCGATGATCGTCTCGTAGTTCGCGATCGACGCGCGCACCGAGACGCCGGAGACCTGCGAGACGTCGGGGCTCTGGCGCGCCTGGATCGTGAGCTCGGCGATGATCTGCTCGATGAAGTGGGGCACGTAGAGCGCGACCGCGCTCTCGCGCGGCTTGCGCCGCTCCTGCTTCATCACCTGGATCTCGAGCTCGCGGGTCGGCGGATAGTGCGTGCGGATCTGCGCCTGGTAGCGGTCCTTGAGCGGCGTGATGATGCGCCCCCGGCGCGTGTAGTCCTCGGGGTTCGCGCTCGCCACGACCAGGACGTCGAGCGGCAGCCGCACCTTGAAGCCCTTCACCTGGAAGTCGCGCTCTTCCATCACGTTGAACAGCCCGACCTGAACCTTCTCCGCGAGATCCGGGAGCTCGTTGATGCAGAAGATCCCGCGGTTGGTGCGCGGGATGAGCCCGAAGTGAATCGTCGACTCGTCGGCGAGATAGCGCCCCTCGGCGACGCGGATCGGATCGATCTCGCCGATCAGGTCGGCGACCGACGTGTCCGGAGTCGCGAGCTTTTCGCCGTAGCGCGCCTCGCGGCCGATCCAGGTGATCGGCGTGCGTTCGCCCAGCTCCGCGACGCGATCGCGGCCCCAGCGGCTGATCGGCGCGAGCGGGTCGTCGTTGACCTCGCTGCCCTCGAGGATCGGCACGGCCTCGTCGAGCAACTCGACGAGCTTCCGGATCATCTTCGACTTTCCCTGACCGCGCTCGCCGAGAAAGATCATGTCGTGACCGGCGAGCAGCGCGTGCTCGAGCGCGGGCACGACGCTCTCCGAGTAACCGATCATCTCGGGGAGGAAGGGCTCCCTCGCGCGCAGGCGCGCCGCGAGATTGGCGCGCAGCTCCTCGCGCACGGTGCGCGGTCGGTAGCCCGATGCGACGAGCTCACCGAGCGTGCTGGGTCGAACCAATGTCTCGCGCCTCCGGCCGCAGAACTACGCGGGCGCGGCATTGTACGCCGAACTACTCCTCGTCGTCCGATTCGTCGTCGCCCTTGTCCTCACCGTCGCTTTCGTCGCTCTTCTCGCGATCCGTGCCGATGATGAGCTTGAGTCTCTCCTGGATGATCGGAAGCTTCGGGTCGACGGTACGCAGCTTGTCCGCGTCCGGATACGCCGCGACGAGCGCGCGCGCGTTCTGGATGCGCTCTTCCGTGGCCGGATGCGAGGCGAGAAACTGGGGCATGCCGCCTTTGTGGCCGCCCTCCAACTTCAGCGTCTCGAACATCGTGACCATGCCGTTCGGGTCCCAGCCCGCGGCGGTCATGGTCTCGAAGCCGAGCGCATCGGCCTCGCGCTCGTCGTCGCGCGAGAACGTGCTCATGAACGCCTGGCCCG
Source organism: Myxococcota bacterium (assembly GCA_035261165.1). Classification (GTDB taxonomy): domain Bacteria; phylum Myxococcota_A; class UBA9160; order SZUA-336; family SZUA-336; genus VGRW01. Next base: position 8,616 of record DATFUE010000349.1, on the reverse strand, counting down.
CGACGCTGCCCACCATGCCGCCGGCGTTCGCGATGTACGGATTGCCCGTGAGGATCGCGACCGCCAGATAGAAGACGTTGACGACGAAGCCCGCGCCGCGCTGCTTGTTGACGCGCTTCGCCATGTGGCGCGCAGTCACGTGACCCATCTCGTGAGACAGCACCGCGGCCAGCTCGGCGCCGTTGTGCACCTTGGTCAAGAGACCCGTGTTCACGTAGACCGCTCCGCCCGGGATCGCGAACGCGTTGATCTCCTCGTCCTCGATCACGTAGAAGCGGAACTCGAAGGGCGACGGCCGAGCCGAGCCGGAGAGCTGCTCGCCGAACTGCCGCACGTAGTTCACGGTGACCGGATCGCGCACGAAGATCATCTGCTTGCGGAGCTCCGCCTGGTACTGCGCGCCCAGCTTCTTCTCGTCCTCGACCGAGAGCGTGCCGCACGCGGTCAGGGCGCTCGCGAGCAATACCAGCGCGACCGCGCGATGGAGCTTCCAGTGCCTCACTCGGCTCCTTCTTCGTCCGCGTGCGCCTGCGTCTTCTCGAGCGTCGCGATCACGGCGCGGATCACCGACACCACGGCGGTGTCGAACTGTACGTTGTCCACGATCGGCAATCCGTAGCGCTCGGCTTCAGCGACTAGATAGCGCTGGATCGCGAGGATCTCGTCGAAGTGCTCGAGGTAGCGGTCCGCCGAGCGGCTGCGGGCTTTGGCGTTGCGCGCTGCGAACCGGCCGCGGTAGGTCTCGGGGTCGAGCGCGCCGGTCATGACGAAGGTGACGTGCGCCCGCCCTGCAAAGCGGCCCAGCTCGAGCATCCCGGGCACGAGGTTCGCCCCCTCGATCAGCATGCTCGTGTTCTCTTCGACCGCGCGCTCCAGGAGCGCGTGCACGCCGACCGCGATCTTCTGCGCCTGTTCGCGAAAGCCCACGACCACCGGGTCGCCCAGCAGCGAGGTGGCGCGCGGCAGCGCGAGATAGGCGTCGAAAGTCGAGCAGTGGATCTCGGGCATGAGATCCGGCGAGAACATCAGCCGCATGATCTGCCGGATCGAGTCGGTGCCGATCACCCGCGGCAGCTCCAGGCGCCGCGCGACCTCGATCGCGAGGGACGTCTTGCCCGAGCCCGTCGCGCCGCCGAGGAGCACGAGGCTCGGCTTCCCGTCGTCGCGCGCGCTGCGCCACAGGCGGTACCAGCCGGCCGGGCCGGGGCCGTCGGTGCGTTCGATGGTCGCCGCCACCAGGTGGCGCAGCTCGGTGCGATCGATCGCCGCGCGCCCCTGGCTGAGCAGGCTCTGCTCGATCTCGCGCGCGACGTCGTGCGCGTCGGCCGGCTCGAGCCCCGCCCCCATCAGCGAGACCGCGAGGATGCCCTTCGAGAACGGGCTCCACGACCCGTCTTCCTCGACCACGCGCGGCGGCTCGACCGCGGTCACCGAGCCGAGCGCGTCGAGGTCGTAGCGGTCGTCGAGCAGCTCGTCGATCAGGCCCGAGAGCTCCTCGAGGCGCACCCGGCCGCGGGCCGCGATCCGGTCGCGAACGGCGGTCGCGGTCTGAAACGCGACGTCGAAGGGAACGCCGCGCGTCACCAGTGACTGCACGAGGATCCCGCGCATGAACGGCCGCGGTCCGTCCGGACCGACGACGACCAGAACTGGCTCTTCCACGGAAAGGCGACGGTATCAAACGATCTTCTGCCCAGCGAGCATGCGCAGCGCCACGCCGTGGCGAACGCCGCGCTCCGAAACCGTGAAGCGCTCGGCGCGCAGGCGCAGCAGCGCCAGCTCGAGACACACCAGGCCAGCGACGATCACGTCCGCGCGGCCGGGCTCGAGACCCGGAAGGCGCCGGCGCTCGGCGACACCGAGATGTGCCAGCCCCTCGATCCAGGCGTGGAGCTGGGCGCGCGAGAGCTCGAGGCCCTCGACCCGCGCGCCGTCGTAGACCGCGAGCTCCAGCTCGAGCGCCGCGAGCGTGGTCGCAGTGCCCGCGACCGCGACGATCGCCGCGTCGCCCGGCAAACCCGCCGGCAGCGCGTGCGCCAGCGGCTCGGTCGCCCGCAGCACGTGTTCGCGCAGGGCGGCGAGGTCCGCGGCGGGAATCGGATGCCGCGGAAGCAGGGCCTCGGTGAGCCGCACGCTGCCGAGCGGCAGCGACATGCCGCGGAGCGCGCCGCCGCGCGTCTCGCGCCACGCGACCTCGGTGCTGCCGCCGCCGACATCGATCACCGCGAGCGCGGCGCGCCGCGCCCCGACACCGATCCGCGTAGCCTCGACCGTGAGCTCCGCCTCTTCCTCGCCGCTGAGCAAGCGCGCGCCGTCGACCCGGCCCTCGCGCACCAGCCCGGCGAGAAACTCGGCGCCGCCACGCGCGCGGCGCAGTGCCTCGGTCCCCACGGCGACCAGGCGCTCCACGCCCTCCGCGCGCGCGAGCTTCGCGAAATCGGCGATTGCTGTGCGGGTGCGCGCGAGCGCCTCGGGGGCCAGCTCGCCGCGCTCGAAGACGCCTTGCCCTAGGCGCGTGATGCGCGCGTCGTCGCGTATCACGGAGCCGTCCCCGGCCAACACCAGCAGCAAGATGGTGTTCGAACCCAGGTCGAGCACCCCGACCCGGCGCGGTCGGGCGTGAGCCGTATTGGCCATCGCTGTCTCCTGCTGCTAAGTTTCGCGGCGTTCGACGGGGGGTAGGGAACCTTGAGGGAGATCCCCAGATCTGCCTCGGCCGCTTGGGGAAGTCGCTCCGCGGGTAACACGCGGATCGCTAGAATTCTCCTGGCCATGAGATCCTTCCGCCCCGTCACCCCCGCCGGTTCTTTTGCGGCCGTCTGGTAGTTGGGGGAGGCGTATGCGCTGCATCGCAGTCATGAATCAGAAGGGTGGATGCGGCAAGACGACCACCGTCGTGAGTCTCGCCGGTTGTCTGGCCGCCGAGGGTCACTCGGTGCTCGTGGTCGACATGGACCCACAGGCCCACGCGACCCTGGGTCTGGGCGTCGATCCGGAGGAGGTCGACGAGAACCTCTACGACGTGCTCGCAGAAGCCGAAGGAGCCGGCGCCAAGCTCGGCGACGTGGTCGTCCAAGCGGCCGACCACCTGGACGTCGCGCCGTCGGGCGTGATCCTCTCGGCGCTCGAGCAGAAGCTCACCGCCGAAGGCGCGCGCGGTCGCACCGAGCGCCTGGCCGCGGCGCTGGCGAAGCTCGAGAAGAGCTATGACTTTGCCCTGATCGATTGTCCGCCGAACGTCGGCATCCTGACCTTCAACGCGCTCCGCGCCGCGTCGGAGGTGATCGTCCCGCTGGAGACCAGCTACTACTCGATGCACGGCGTCGCGAAGCTGCTCGAAACGATCGCGCTGCTCGAGGATCGGATCGGCCACTCGCTGAAGATCCGCATCCTCCCGACTCTGTTCGACGGCCGCACGCGCTTCGCGAAGCGCGCGCTCGCCGAGATCCGCGAGACCTACAAGGACCTGGTGTTCGACTCGGTCATCCGCTCGAACGTCCGCCTGCGCGAAGCGGCGCAGCGCGGCGTCTCGATCGCGAAGCTCGATCGCCGCTCGTACGGCTTCGTCGACTACATGTCGCTCGCGCTCGAGGTGCTGTACGACCGGGAGGAGGAGGAGGCGGTGCCGGCCGTGCCGGCGCCGAGCGTTCCCACCGACGCGGAGATCGCCAACGCCGGAGCGAAGGGCGTGGTCTTCACGTTCAAGGACCCGCACGTGCGCGACGTGCAGCTCGCCGGCGACTTCAACAACTGGATCCCCGACCAGGGCGTCGAGACGCGCCTCGGGCCGGGCGGCACGTGGGAGAAGGTCGTGCGCCTCGGCCCGGGCGTGTACCAGTACCGCTACTTCGTCGACGGTGAGTGGACTCCCGACCCGAGCAACCCGCGGCGCGTCGAAGGACCGGCGGGCGGGGTAAACTCCGTCCTGATCATCAGCTAGGGCCGGGGGCGCAGCGCGCCCCGGTTGCTCCGACGGAGATGGGGTTGGCTCGCAAGAATCTCGGCGACGTCCTCCACTACTTCATTCCCGAGGAGGAGCAGAGCGCAGCTCGCGAGCGCGAGCCGGCGGCGGAGCCCGAACAGGCGCTTGCCCTTCACGGCCCCGCGCCCCGCATCTGCGTGCCGGCCGGGCCGGATCGGCTGCTGTGGTGCGCGCTCGCGCTCGAGCTCGCCGGTGCGCTAGCCGCCGAGTCGGGAAGCGCGCGCGTCGAAGCGGGCTTCCCGGCGTCCGCGCTCTGGCCAGCGGTTCCGGCGGTGCGGGTCGCGGCGCACGCGCGTTCCTCGGAGGCGCTGGCCTCGGCTCTGTCTGAGATCAAGAGCGAGGAGCCCGCGCTGGTGCTCGAGCGGCCCGAGCGCCTCGCGGCGTTTCTCCTGCGGCCCGAGCGCGCGCTGCTCGACGGCGTGCTGCTTCCGGTCGATGCCTCCACGGCGGGGGTCGGACGCGCGCTGCGGCTCCTGCGCGAGGTCGCGCCCGCACTCACCCGTTTGCCCGTCCTCGCCTGGGTGATCGGCGCGCGCACGCCGCCCGAGGCGTCGGAGCTGGCGGAGAGACTGGCGGCCGCGGCGCGCCGCCAGCACGGGCTCGAGGTCGAGGCCGCACCCGCGCTGCCGAGTGACCCGGCGCTGTTCCGCGCCCTCTTGCGGGGTGAGTCGGTGCACGCGAGCGACGACGGAACGAGCCCCGGGGCGCGCGAGCTCCGCGCGCTCTCCCGGCGATTGGCGCTGCGCAGGGCGGCGTGAGCGCAGCCGTCGCGCGCGACGCCGGCGGCGAGACACACTGGACCCTGCTCTCGCGTGGAGACCGAGTCCACGGGCGAACCTGGAAGCCCGCGCGGCGCGGACGACACCCCGTCGTGATTCTGTGTACGGGCGACGGCGTCGGCAGCGGCGAGCTCGTCGAGCGCGCGCGCGCCGCGTGGTCGGCACGCGCGGCGCTCGCGACCTTCGACCTCGCGCTCTGCGGCTCGCGGCGCAGCGACAAGCTCTCGGCGCTCGCGCTCGACCCGAGCCAGCCGCTCGCCTCGCGCCTGCGCGCCGATCTCGAGACACAGACCAGCGCCGACCTCGAACAGGTCGTCGCGCTGCTGCGCGCCGATCCCGACCTCGACCCCGCGCGCGTGTCACTCGTCGCGGTGGGCCTCGGCGCGCGCCTGGCGCGAGCCTTCGCCGCAGGCGCGCACGGCCTGGCCGCGGTCGAGCTCGCGCCCTCCGACGCCCCTCCCAGCGACGACTGGATGAGCGCCATTGGCCTCCGCGTTGCGCACCAGGGCGCGCCGTAGACGAGAGTCGCAAGCGCCGGAGCGTGGGTAGGGTGCCCACGCGATCATCGGGAAGGCGCGCGATGCGTGAGAGTTGGATACAGCCAGGATGGCCGTCCGACTTCCGTAGGCGAACGCAGTCAATCAGATCAGAGCCAGGATGCGCTCGCGCTCCCTCGCCAGCGACGCGTCGTCCGGCGCCTCGAGATTCAGGCGCAGGAGCGGCTCGGTGTTCGACGGGCGCAGATTGAACCACCACGTCGGGTAGCTGATCGTGAGTCCGTCGAGCTCGTCCGCCGCGCCGTCCGGGAACTGCTCGCGCACGCGCGCGAGCGTGCGCGCCACGTCGGCCACGCGCCGGTTGATCTCGCCGCTCTGCCGGTATTTGCGATACGGCCGCCACAGCTCGGAGAGCGGACGGGCGCGCGCGTCGAGCGCTTCGAGCAAGAGCAGCATCGCCGCCGCCCCGTCGTCGGCGATGTAGCCCGCCGGGAAGCGGAAGTAGTAGTGACCCGAGAGCTCGCCGCCGAAGCACGCGCCGCGCTCGCGCATGACCGCCTTCATGAACGCGTGCCCGACCCGGCTGCGAATCGGCTCCACGCCGCGCGCGCGCATCGTCTCGGGGACGATGCGACTGGAGCGCAGGTCGTAGAGCATCGGGACGCCGGGCCCCGAGCCGAGCAGCTTGCGCTCGACGATTACCTCGCAGAAGAGCGCGGTCATCAGATCCGCGGGCACTGCCTCGCCGGTCTCGTCGACGAACACGGCGCGGTCGCCGTCGCCGTCGAAGGCAATGCCGAGGTCCGCGCCCTCGCTGCGGACCGCGCGCTGCAAGTCGTGCAGATTCTCGGCCTTGAGGGGATCCGCCTCGTGATTCGGGAAGCTGCCGTCGGGCTCGAAGTAGAGCCGCGTCGTCCCGAGCGGCAGGCGCTCGAACAGGCCCAGCAGCGCTTCGCCCGCGATCCCGTTGCCCGCGTCGATCACCGCGCGCAGCTTCGGGCGCGCGGGGAAGAGCTCGAGCAGCATGTCGCAGTAGGCGGACTTCACCTCGCGCGAGGTGACACCGGCGCGTGTCGGCGGCGCCGGCTCCGCTGACAGCGAGAGCGCGACGTCGCGGATCTGCGCGAGGCCCGACTCGATGCCGATCGGCACCGCGTTTCGCCCGCACAGCTTGAAGCCGTTGTAGCCGCCTGGATTGTGAGAGGCGGTGATCATCGCGCCGCCGCCCGCGCGCGACGCGGCCGTGGCGAAGTAGAGCAGCGGCGTCGACACGCGCCCGACGTCGATCACCTCCCTGCCCTCGCCGCGCAGCCCCGCGAGGAACGCGCTCTGCAGCTCGGCGGCGCTCGCGCGCATGTCGTAGCCGACGACGACCGGGCCGCTCGCGACGTGGCGCGCGAAGGCGCGCCCGATGGCGAGCGCGCCGCGCGCGTCGAGCTCCTGGGGAACCAGGCCGCGGATGTCGTACGCCTTGAAAATCGCGGAGTTCATGGCGCCGGAGTGTCCCGAGTCGCTCGGTTGACTTCAACCGGGGGGTCGCCGACCTTTTCGCGCCATGTTTGGTCTAGGCATCGGCGAGCTGCTCATCATCCTGGTAATCGTGATCGTGATCTTCGGGGCATCGCGCTTGCCGCAGATCGGGCAAGGGCTCGGAGAGGGAATCAAGAACTTCCGCTCCGCGCTGAAGCCGCCAACGGAGATCGACGTCACGCCGAAGAGCGACGACCCGAAGAAGCCCGAAAGTTAGTCGGAAGCGTCGGGTGCCGCGGGCACGACCGCGTCGTCGGGCGTCGGTCGCTCGACCGGCGACTCCGGCGCCGCGAGCTGAGAGTCCTGCGCGGGCGGGGTCACGGGCCGGGGCGTGATGGCCGTCGCGGTGCCGCGCACCGGAGCCTTGCCCGCCGCAAGAGTGACTTGCACGCGCCGCGCGCGCGCTGGCGGATCGGCGAGGAGCGCGGTGAAGCCGGTGACTTGAGGCCCGGCGCCCGAGAGCTCGCCGCCGTGCGCTGCGAGGCGCACGCTGAGCTCGTCGGGGGCGATCTCCGCGTCGTCGAGTCGCTCGAGCCACGCGCGGCGTGGCTCGCCGACGCGCTGCCCATCGTTCTCGAGCAAGCTCACGTCCACCTCGGGCGGCGCGGCCGGGCCGTTCGGGAACAGATTTCCGCGCACCACCAGCACGCGAACGCCGAGGCTGTCGCGCGCCACGAAGGTCTCGACGTCCGTCGCGATCCAGCCCGCGACCTGCTCGGCCTCGGTGCCCAGGGCGCTCGCCTCCTGCTGCATCTGCAGGCCGTGCAGCGCGCCGCCGAGCAACGCGATGCCGACCAGCACCGCGGCGACACGCAGGATCCCGCGGATCGGGCTCCCCGCTTCGGGGTCGAACGACGCGGCGTCGGGCGCCTGTCGCTTCTTGGTGTCACCGGGCTGGATCTCGGCTGGATCGAAGAGGTTCGCACGCGCCGGCTTCGCTGCGGCGGGCGGCGCCGCGATCGGCGTCGCGGTGGCGGTCACCAGACCGAAGGACGCGCCCGCGTCGAATACGCTCCTCGGCGGCGCGGGCTCCTCGGGGTCTTCCTTGGTCAGCGCGTCCCAGCCGCTGTCGCCCTCGTCGTCGCTCGCCCCGGCGCCGAAGGCGGCGTCGATGTCGGGCTCGGGGCTCAGCCTGGCCGGCTTGTCCTTCGCCGGACGAAGGGAGGGCGGCGGCGCGGATTCCGCCGCCGGACCCTCCGCGCCGAGGAACACGCGGCTGCGCGTGTCGTCGGAGTCGGGGTCGAGCAGCGAGGGCGCGAACTCCACCGGTCCCGAGCCCAGCTTCGGCGCGCCGGCGTCGAGCATCTCCTGGGCGGTCTTGCCCCGCGTCTCGACGACGTGCTGCTCGGGCGCCGCCGCCGGTTCGAGGTCCGGCGAGGGGGACTTCAGCTCTTCCGGCTCCGCTTCGTGTTCTGGCGCCGCGGCAGCGGCCTGCTTCGCGGGCGCGGGCCTCGGGGCCCCCTTTGCGCGGGGGGGCGTTTGCCCGGACTCGGAGGCGCCGCCGTCGAACAGGAACTCCGGGTTGTCGAGCTCGTCTTCCGCGGGCGCGTCGCCGCGGGTCGCAGTGCGCGCGCTAACATCGGCCGCGGGACTCGGGCCCGCGGACGTGCCCGACGAGGGCGTGATGTGAAAGCGGTGGTGGCAGCGCGAGCAGCGCACGCGCGCCCCCTTTTCGGGAATGCGCGCGTCCGCGACGTGAAAGCGTGTCTCGCAGTTCTCGCACTGGACGATCATGGCGGTGCCCTGTGGGCAGCGTCTCTCGTCGGTGTCGAGCGACTGCCGCTTGAGACGCGGACGTGACGGGAGCGCTCGCTGCGCTCCTGTCGCG
>DATFUE010000348.1:0-7816 GCA_035261165.1 Myxococcota bacterium | reverse complement strand
TCGAACTGCATGCCCTCGACCACCTCGAGCACGGTGTCGAGCGCCTTGTTCTCCTCGACGGTGATCACGCCTTCCTTGCCGACCTTCTGCATCGCCTCGGAGAGGATGTTCCCGATCTCGGCGTCGTTGTTCGCGCTGATCGTGCCGACCTGCGCGATCTCGGAGGGGTCGCGCGTCGGCTTGGAGATCTTCTTCAGCTCCTCGACGATCGCGGCGACCGCGGCGTCGATGCCGCGCTTGAGCTCGATCGGGCTGTGGCCCGCGGCGACCATCTTCAGACCCTCGCGGAAGACCGCCTGCGCGATGACCGTGGCCGTCGTCGTGCCGTCACCGGCGACGTCGGACGTCTTCGAGGCCACCTCGCGCAGCATCTGCGCGCCCATGTTCTCGAACTTGTCCTCGAGCTCGATCTCCTTCGCGACCGTGACTCCGTCCTTGGTGACGACGGGCGAGCCGAAGCTCTTCTCGATGATCACGTTCCGGCCCTTCGGGCCGAGCGTGACCTTCACCGCGTTCGCGAGCGTGTTGACGCCGCGGATGATGGCATCCGAGGCCTTCGTATCGAATTTGATTTCCTTGGCGGCCATGGTTTCGGCTCCTTCAGCTCAGAATGGCGAGGACGTCTTCCTCGCGCAAAATGACGTGCTTCTCTCCGGCCAGCGTGACTTCGTTGCCGGAGTACTTCCCGTAGAGGACGCGGTCGCCGACTTTCACGTCGAGTGGAGTGATTCGACCGTCGTCCTGGACTTTGCCCTTGCCCGCCGCCACGACGACGCCCTCCTGGGGCTTCTCCTTCGCGGTGTCGGGGATGAACAGTCCCCCGGCCGTCTTCTCCTTGCCCTCCATGGGCTTGAGGAGCAGTCGGTCCTGCAGGGGTCGGATCTTCATGGCGCGTTCTCCCTCTGGTAGTTGCGGTGACTGGTTGGCACTCACGCAGGGGGAGTGCCAGGGGTGTGCCAGGTTACGCCGGCGAGGCGCGAAGTCAACGGGCGGCGCTGCGCGCCCGGAGCTGCTCGAGGTTGCGTTCCAGCGACTCGGGCCGCGAGAAGGGCCCGCGCGGGATCGCGCGCTCGAGCGCGCCCAGCGCGAGCTCGGGCGCGCCCGCCGCCTGGTACGCGTTGGCCTCGAACTGGTACAGCGCTCCGGCGAGGCGCGGCTCGACCGCGATCCCGCGCGCGATCGCCGCGGCGATTCCGGGCAGGTCGCGCTCCGCGGCGTAGCTGTCCGCGAGCTCCCCGTAGCCGCGCGCCAGGAGTGAGTCGAGCGCGAGCGCGCGCTCGGCCAGCTCGCGCGCCGCCGCCGTGTTTCCGCTGGCCAAAAGCGCCGAGGCGCGCGAGACCAGCCACTGCGGCTCGTCGCCGACGATCTGGTCCGGGCTCGGCAGCGGGCGGCGCAGCCGGGGCGAGCCGGGAGGCAAGAGCACCGCAGACACTTCGTCGGCGTAGATCAGCCGCCAGCCGAGCTCCGGGCCCGCGAGCGTGCTCGCGAGTGAGTTCGAGCCGACCGGCAGCAGGGCGATGTCCGGCGCGTAGAGCGCGAGCCGCGAAGCCAGGCCGTCGGCGCTGCCGATCATCGCGACGTAGTCGTTGTAGACCTTCTCGCTGTAGATCGTGTTGGCGCGCCCGTCGATCAGCACCTTCAGCTCGGGCGCGTGGAGCATGATGAAGCCGCCCCAGTTGTAGTAGTTCAATACGCGGGGCCCGGCGCCGACCGCTTGCGCGTAGCGCAGCCCGGCGCGCGGATACAGATGTGACTCGGTCCAGCGCTCGAGCGGCCGCGGAAACATGCGCACGTCGTGCCAGAGCCAGAGCGCGAGGACGAGCGCGAGCGCGGGCAGCGCGGCGGCCACGCGCAGCCGCGCGCCCGGCGGCAGCCGGCTCGCGAGCTGCGCGATCGCCGCGCCGCACAGCCGGGCGACGAGCGGCAGGGAGGTGAGCGCGAAGAGCGGGATGAAGCGCCGCGACGTGAGTGCCATCCAGGCGCTCACCGCGGCGAGTGCCACGAGATACACGTCGCCCGCGGATCGGCCGCCGCGGGCGCGCGCGCGCAGCTCGAGCCCCGCCCCGAGCGCGGCGGCAACGAGCAGCGCGAAGAACCGCCCCGAGAAGCGCCGCGGGTCGAGATCGAACGGGGGCGGCTGCCACTCGAGGATCGCGCGGAACGGCGAGTCGGCGTCGAGATACGCGACCGGGTACTCGAGAATCCGCCAGCCCCACGGATTGCAGAGGAACGCGAGCGCCGCGAGCGCCACGCCCAGCCAGAGCGTCGGGTCGACGCGCAAGCGCCGTGACTCGACCGAGCTCTCCAGCGTCTCCACGAGCGCGAACAAGCCGATCGCCCCGAACCCGAACACGAAGCCGCCGTGCAGGTTGCACCAGAGCGCCATGAGCGGCGCCCAGAGCCAGCGCGCCCAGGGCAGGGCGCGCGTCGCGACGACGATCCCGACGAAGAGCAGCGTCACCTCGTGCGGCCGGATGTCGAGAAACCAGTAACACGTCGCCGCGGCTGCCCAGAGCGCGATCCCCGCCGCGAGCGCGGATCCCGAGTGCCGCAGCGCGACGCCGAACCAGAGCGCGAAGACCGCGAAGATCAGGGCGAGATTCGCCAGCGCCACCGCTTGCGGCGCGAGCTGATAGACCAGCCAGTAGCCGGTCCCCCAGAGCCATTCGTGGTGCATCCACGGCTGGCCCGCGAGGCTGAACGAGAAGTGATCGACGGTCGGGACCGCCTTCCGCGCGACGATCTCGCGCCCCGCCGCGAGGTGCCACCACAGGTCCGAGCCGGCGACGGAGGGCTGGAACCAGGCGCCGGCGCCGAGCAAGGCCGCCAGCAGCGCGATTCCCGAGTTGATTTTCGCCATTCTTTCGATTACGCTCCCGGTCCGAAGTTGCGCTTCACCGCCGGCTCTTCACCGCCGGAATTAAGCGCCGTAGTTCACCGGACACGGGCGGGCGGGAGTAGACTCGAGTGCAAACTCGACGCGAAAGCTGCTCCTGTGCCGGTGCAGGGGCGATGGGAGTTCGTATGCACCTCACCAAACGGCAGAAAGAGATCTTCGATTTCGTCTGCGAGTACCTCGAGCGAGCGGGATACGCGCCGAGTCTCGAAGAGATCGGCGAGCGCTTCGGGCTCTCGTCCGTGGCGACCGTGCACAAGCACGTCCAGAACCTCGTCGACAAAGGCCTCTTGCGGAAGGCCTGGAATCGCAGTCGCTCGATCGAAGTCGTGCGCGAAGAGCCCGTGCCGGCAGGGATCGAGATTCCGTTGCTCGGCCGCGTCGCGGCCGGGCGCCCGATCGAAGCGGTCGCCACCTCCGACCTCATCTCCGTTCCGCTCGACATGATCGGTCGCAAGGAGTGTTTCGCGCTGCGTGTCTCGGGCGACTCGATGATCGACGATCACATCATGGATGGGGACGTCGTCGTGCTCGAGTCTCGCAAGGTGCCGCGCGCGGGCGAGACCGTCGTGGCGTTGGTGCGCCGGGAAGAGTGCACCTTGAAGCGGTTCTACCAGGACGGTGGAAAGATCCGACTCGTCCCCGCGAACGAGCGCCTGGCGCCGATGGAGTTCCCGGCCGAGGACATCGAAGTCCAGGGAGTGGTCGTCGGGCTGTTGCGACGCTTCTGAGCTCGTGCTTCTGACCCGCCGCATGGATTTCTCCGCCTCGTACCGAGACGCGAGCGGCGCGACGAGCGGCCACAACTACGAGCTCGAGGTCACGGTCTCCGGCCGAATCGATCCCGAGACGGGGATGGTGATCGACCTCAAGGACCTGAAGGAGCTGATGGAGCGCGAGGTCGAGGCGCGCTTCGACCATCGCTCGCTGTCCGACGACACGCCGTACTTTCGCGATCGGCCGCCGACTCCGGAGACTTTCGCGGCGCTGATCTTCTCGCTGCTGGACGCCGCCCTCCCGAAGGGCTCCCTGCACCGCATCCGGCTCAGCCCGACCGCGCAGCTCTCGGTCGAGGTGACGCGGTGATCCGAGTCATTCGCCGCTACGACTTCAGCGCCGCGCACGTGCTGGCGCGCCCCGACTGGAGCCCGGAGCGAAACAGAAATGTGTACGGGAAGTGCGCGAACCCGGCGGGACACGGACACAATTACCGGATCGAGATCGCGATCGAGGGCGAGCTCGACCCGAAGACGGGGCGGATGCTCCCGGAGGGGCAGCTCGACGAGGCCGTGCGCCGGCGCGTGCTGCGCGAGCTCGACGGCCGCTTCCTCAACCGCGACGTCCCGGCGTTCGCAGCGACGGTCCCGACCGCGGAGAACATCGCCCGACACATCTGGGATACTGTCGCCCCGGACGTCTCGCCCGCGCGGCTCGTCGGCGTGCGGCTGATCGAGACGCGAAACAACTCCGTCGAATACGCCGGAGACGAGGAGCTGGCTTGAGCCGAATCGAGGAGATCGTCGCGGAGCTGCTGCTGGAGCTCGGCGAGGATCCGCGCCGCGAGGGGTTGCTGCGCACACCGGGCCGCGTCGCGCGCTCGTTCGAGTTCTTCACCCAGGGCTACCGGCTCGATCCGCAGAAGATCCTGAACGACGCCGTCTTCGAAGAGTCGTACAACGAGATGGTGATCGTGAAGGACATCGACTTCTTCAGCCTCTGCGAGCACCACATGCTGCCGTTCTTCGGCCGCGCGCACGTCGCCTACGTGCCGAACGGCCGGATCGTCGGGCTGTCCAAGCTCGCGCGCCTGGTGGAGATGTACTCGCGGCGCTTGCAGGTGCAGGAGCGCCTGACCAACGAGATCGCGCACGTGATCGAGAAGGTGCTCCAGCCCCGCGGGGTCGCCGTGATTCTCGAGGCGCAGCACCTGTGCATGATGATGCGCGGGGTCCAGAAGCAGAACTCGTACGCGATCTCGAGCGCGATGCTGGGCGAGTTCGAATCGAACGCGAAGACGCGCGACGAGTTCGTGCAGCTGCTCCGCAGGTCTCGCGACCTGTAGCCGCGGCGCAATTCCGTTTTCGCCCCGAATGCGCGCACGCCGTGGCGCGTCAGAAGAACGTCCGAGCCCGCTCGGGGGCGGGCGGCTCGGCCTCGCGAGTTCCGGTCCGTCAGTGCGCGCGCGAGCGCGTCCGTGGAGTTCCTCCAAGTCCCTGAATGAGCAAAGAATTGTGGCGCGGAGTTGTTTCTTGACAGAATCGCTAAAGTCGCGTAGCGTCCGCGACGAAAATAGGGCAGCGGCAATCTATTCTCGATCGGCCCCCCCTCCGAAAGGTTCGTTGGGAATCAGCGGAGTGCGAGCGGAGCCGTTTTTTTGCACCAAGGTTTTGACACGCTGCGTCGGAGAATTCTCCAGCAGCGTGGGTACGGTGGCAGCGTTGCGGGGGTGACGCTGCGCGGGCTGAAGAACACTGAGTTGCAAAGCCGGGCATCGCAACGAGAGCTGGCAAGCGGCAGGTGATTCGAGCAGCCAAGTCGGTGTTTTCAGGCGCTCGGAGCCAGAGGCAGTCTCGCTTCCGGTCAACGAGCAGGAGATGAAGGCAAGCATCATGAAAGGGGCACGCTGGGCAGAGTCGACCACGGTCGATCCAGAGCACTCCAACGTCGATCCGGAGGAGGAGGCGGCGCGGAACCGCAATACGCTGCTCTCCTACTTCAACGACATCGCGAGCATCCCGACCCTCACCAAAGAGGAAGAGGTGATGCTCGCCAAGGAAATGGAGTCCGCGACGCACGAGATGCGCAGCGGAATCCTCTCGGTGTCGTTCACGTGGCGTGAGGCGATCGACATCTGGCGCGGGCTGCAGGCGGAGAATCGCGTCACGGCGAAGATGTCCGAGGCCTACGGCTCCGGTACGCCCGAGGGCGAGGAGCGCGGGGAGAAGCTCGACAAGTGCCTGAAGCGCGTCGAGGTCCTGATCGCGCGCTACAACGAAGTCGAGGCCGCGAACAAGGACGACAAGACGGGCCTGGGGAAGCTCGAGCAGAGCATCCAGAAGGCGCTGCGCGACGCGGATCTCTCGATGCAGATCTTCGAGCGCATCCGCCGCAAACTGCGCGCGGCTCGCGACACGATGGTGAGTTACGAGCGCCAGCTCCGCGATCTCCGCTCGCCCAAGCGCACGCCGAAGACCGAGAAAGGCAAGCAGGATCGCGAGAAGGAGCTGCGCGCGCTGCGCAAGCAGCTGCGCGACGTGGAGATCTCCGTCGGCGCGAAGTCTCCGGACTTCATCAAGCTGATGGACAAGGTCGACCTCGCGTACGAGCGGCTGATGTTCCACAAGAACAAGTTCGTTCAGCACAACTTGAAGCTCGTGATCGCGATCGCGAAGGACTACCGGAACATGGGGATCGCCTTCCAGGACCTGATCCAGGAGGGAAATCTCGGGCTGATTCGCGCCGTCGAGAAGTTCGACTATCGGCGCGGTCACAAGTTCTCGACGTACGCCCTCTGGTGGATCCGCCAGGCCCTGATCCGCGCGATTCAGAACCAGTCACGCACGATCCGGATTCCGAGTCACATGCACGACACGCTGCTCAAGTACTACCGGACGTACAACGCTCTCTCGAAGCGCCTCGGGCGCGAGCCGAAGACGTCCGAGCTCGCCAAGGAGCTGAAGATCTCTCTCGAGCAGACGGAGAGACTGCAGAAGATGACTCGCGAGCCGGTGTCTCTCGAGACGCAGGTGAAGGGCACTGACTCGAAGGTGCTGAAGGACTTCGTCAAGGATCCGTCGACGGTCTCTCCGCTCGAGGGCCTCGATCGCCTGCGGCTGGAGCGCGCGACCGAGGAGTCGATCTCGCAGCTCAACGAGCGCGAGCGGAACATCCTGCGCTGGCGCTTCGGCATGAAGGGCGAGCAGGACCACACGCTCGAGGAGATCGGCGAGAAGCTCGGCCTGTCGCGCGAGCGCGTGCGCCAGCTCGAAGCCCGTGCAATCGAGAAGCTGCGGCACTCCTCGAAGCAGCG
Organism: Myxococcota bacterium; assembly: GCA_035261165.1. Lineage (GTDB taxonomy): Bacteria > Myxococcota_A > UBA9160 > SZUA-336 > SZUA-336 > VGRW01. Next base: position 890 of record DATFUE010000348.1, on the reverse strand, counting down.
CCTGCTCGAGGCCTTCGCAGAGCTCTAGCCGCCCGCGATCGACCTGAACCAGAGGCCCCCGAGATCGACACGATCTCGGGGGCCTCTGCATTTTAGGGCCGCCAAAACCGGCAAAAGATGCGCCACGTTCCGCTTCGGACCTCCACTTACACCCAGGAAGACTGGACTCTCAGGGAGTGGGGTTCAGACCCCAAAAAAGTTCTTGGATTCCACTGCAATCCATGAGAGGCTTCCGAGGCGCTCGTGGCGCTCGAGGGAGAGTTTTGAAGCACTGCAAGGGAGGGGAAATGGTCGCTCTACGACTATTCTCGCTGCTGCTGGTCGTGGGTTTTGCCCTGCCAGTTCATGCGTTGACGTTTCCGTACGAGGCCGTAGTACAAGGCGGTCGCAACAACATCATCGATTCGAATGCCGAATCGTGCGACAACAGCCCGTTCAACGCCGGCACCGGTGTGTGGGCCAGCTCGGGAGAGGGCTGCTACAACCGCACCGGCGGTCTTTGTTCGGCTGATCAGAACCACATCTGCGACCTGCAGCTGATCCCCGCGGGTCGCTGCACCTACGGGTCGCTGTCTGCCACGGGCGGTCCGGGCGGCACCAACACCTGCGTTTGGCCGCACGGCGCCGGGCGCTGCAACGGCAACAACCACGTGGGTTGCACGAGCGACGCGATGTGCGCCGGGACCGTCGGTCTCCCGCACACATGCGACCTCACCACCGATCCCTATGGCGGCCCGTTCCGCTCCGACTGCGTGTGCGACGGCGAGAACGCCGCTGCGGCCAACTTCGAGACCATCACCTGCGGAACCGGCGGCGGTACCGTGAAGGCGGTGTGCTCGGATGGCGACCCCGACCGCGACCTCGGCGGCTACGGCACCGCTCTCGGCGTC
>DATFUE010000347.1:0-3800 GCA_035261165.1 Myxococcota bacterium | reverse complement strand
AGCGGCGCCTTCGCAGGGTTCGGCACGGGTACCGCGATCGCCGGCAGCTTCGAGATCGGATCGTCCGGCCAAGTGACTACGGTGGTGGCGCCGGCCGCTGCAGCGGCGCTCCGGCGTCGGCTCGAGCGCTTGGAGTGCGATTGGAGCGTCACGTCAGTCCTCCAGTGGTTTTGGGACCGACACGGCCACGCGACAGGCGGGACGGATCCTAGCAGAGCCCGGCGCGCGGCGGAACAATTTCGCGCGCAGGTTCGTGGCCCGAGCGAGTGACTCGCCTACTTCCCCCCCGTCCCCAGCTTGCCGCGCACGTGGCTCACCAGCGCGTAGTCGATGCGCGGCAGACCGTCGATCTCGAGCGCGAACGGCTCTTCGGGCGGCGGACACGTGCCGAAATGCAGCTGGACGTAGTGCTTGTAGACGATCGAGATCGGCCGCATCGGATCTGCCACCACCACCCTTCCCGTGCACGTCTGGCACGCCGCGATCCGCACCGCCGTCGGCCGGTACTCGCGCGAGCCGACCAGGATGCGCGCCGATCCGGGCACGATCGTGCCGCCCTGCACCTTGGCCTCGAGCGCGAGCTGCACCTCCACGCGCAATTCGGACTTCGGGACGAAGCCCATCCACTTCCACGGGCCGACCGGAACGATGGGAACCAGCACGCCGACGAGGCCCCAGTCCGGGTCGAAGCCCTCGAGCGCTACGTCGACGGAGTAGTCGGGCCGCTCGACGCCGACATGCGAGCCGTCGCGCGCCTCGACGTCCGCGCCGGAGCCCTCGGGATACGCGCCGAAGGAGACGCCGACGCACGCGTCGAGCCCGAACGCGAGAAGCGCGACGAGGGCGGCGCGCGCGGCGGATCTCATGCTGGCTCCAAGCTGGGGTCACGCTATCACCAACCCGTGATCAAGCTGTTCGTGCTCGCACTCGCGGTCCTCGCGACGGCGTGTAGCTCGTATCCCGCGCGGCGTCAGCCCGCCGCCACCCCCAACATCGTCTTGATCCTGGCCGAGGACTCGAGCCCGCGGTTCGGCGCGTACGGCGATCCGGTGGCGCGCACGCCGCGCATCGACCGGCTCGCGCGCGAGGGCGTGCGCTTCACGAACGCGTTCACGACGGCGCCGGTGTGCGCGCCGAGTCGCGCCGCGCTCATCACCGGGGTGTACGCACAGGCGATCGGCGCGCAGCACATGCGCACGATCCGCGGCTGGGACGAGCCGGGGCGAGGCTCGAGCTTCAGCTATCTCGCGGTGCCGCCGCCAGAAGTGAAGGCGTTCCCCGAGCTCTTGCGCCGCGCGGGCTACTTCACCGCGAATCACCGCAAGACCGACTATCAGTTCGGCGAGCCGTTCACGATCTGGGACCTGAACGAGCCCCGCACGAAGCGGCCGCTCGTCTGGCGCGCCGCGCCGGGGGGTCGGCCGTTCTTCGCGATGATCAATCCGGTCATCACACACGAGAGTCAGATCTGGCCGCAGGCCGGTCGCCGCTTGCACACGGATCCGAACCGCGTGACCGTGCCCCCGTATCTGGCCGACACGCCGATCACGCGCGTCGACATCGCGCAGCACTACGACAACATCGCGATCCTCGACGGACAGGTGGGCGAGATCGTCGACGCGCTCGAGGCCGATGGCCTCCTGGACGATACGGTCGTGATCTTCACAACCGATCACGGCGACGGCCTGCCGCACGCGAAGCGGCGCCTGTACGACGCGGGCGTGCACGTCCCGCTGATCGTGCGCTTCCCCGACGGGCGGGGCGCGGGCAGCGTGCGCACGGACCCGGTCAGCTTCGTGGACCTCGGGCCAACGATCCTGAGTCTCGCGGGGGTCCGGGCGCCGGCGTTCATGCTCGGCCAGCCGTTCCTGGGCGCGCAGCCCGCACCCCCGCGACGCTACGCGTTCGCGGCGGCAGATCGCATGGCCGAGACTGCTGGCGAGTGGCGCAGCGTGCGCGACGCGCGCTTCCAGTATCTGGTGAATCGCATGCCGCAACTGCCGCTCTTCCAGCACCTCGAGGCCCGCGATCGCATGCCGTCGATGCAGGAGCTCTGGCGCCTGCACGCGGAGGGCGAGCTCACCCCGCTCCAGGAGAGTCAGTTCACCACGTCACGCCCGGCGGAGGAGCTGTACGACCTGGTCTCGGATCCGGGCGAGACGCGGAATCTCGCGAACGATCCGAGAGACTCGGAGGAGCTGGCGGAGCTGCGCGCGGCGCTCGCGGACTTCGAGTCCCGGACGCCGGACCTATCGCGCGACAGCGAGCGCGCGATGGCGGAGCGGATGTGGCCGGGCTTGAAGCAGCCGATCACGGAGAGTCCAGTTGCGACCCGAGTCGACGCGGCGGACGGAGCGACAGTCGCGCTCGCGTCGGCCACTCCCGGCGCGTCCATCGGCTACCGGCTCGAGAGCGACCCCCCGAACCGCTGGCGCCTGTATGTGGGCCCGATCGCCGCGCCGAACGACTCGACGATCGAAGCCAAAGCCGTCCGCTACGGCTGGGCCGAGAGCGCGGTCATAGAGGTCGCCAACCCGCGAACTCCGTAGCCTTGGCGATGTGCGCGCCGAAGTTGCGCGCAGCCGCCAGACGATGGGTCTCGACGGTTACAGCGCCTACTTCCTTCCCCTCTCCAACCCGAACGGGCCGCCGCCGTTCGTGGCGAGATACAGGAAGACGAAGCAGTAGAGCACGGCCAACTCACCCTTGTTCTGGATCGGGAGCGCGCCGTTCGGCTGGTGCGCCATGAAGTATGCGGCGGCCATCTCGCCGCTGCAGATGAAGGCGGCGATCTGGGTGCGGACGCCCAGGGCGATGAGGGTGCCGCCGACGATCTCGATCACTGCGGCGAACCACACGAGCGAGAACCTGGGGATGTCCATCCCCGGCACTCCGCCGAACGCGCCGAAGAGCTTCTGCGCGCCGTGACACGCGAACATGAAGCCGCTCACGATGCGCAGGGCCGCGTGCGCGATTCCGCCGAACCTGGAGAGCATCGACTCCATGAGTTACTCCGTCCACGCGAAGCGCGTCCCCTCGGGGGTCGCGTTCGCGCGCAGGGCGCCGAGGGCGAGCACGCGATCGATCTCGGCGCTCGCGAACTCGGCGCGGACCTCGGTGGCTTCCACGACCGCGGCGCGCAGCTCGGCGACCGGATCCCTGCGGAATGCGGGCAGGCCCTCGATCGTGTCGTTCAGCAGCAGCTTCCAGAGCAGGGACTGGCGGTGGCGGCGCAGGTACATCTTCAGCTCGTAGCCCGAGAGGTTGCCGTTCTTGTACAGACCGTCCTGGTAGCGCAGGTAGCGCTCCATCGTGGTGTCGTACTCGTCGGCGACCGCCTGCAGCACGCCCGTGGTCGCGCCCGTCGTGCGGGTCACGACGTGATTGGCGTCGTACTTCGTCCAGTCATTGGTAAGGATCTCGAGGCCGTACTCCTCGGCGCGGTCGCGCACCTCGGTGCCGGGGAAGGGCGACAGGATGTGGAAGCCGTAGAGCGACCCGAACTCCTCGTGCAGCTCGTTCGCGAACTCCGTCGTCTTGCGCAGCGTCTCTTCCGTCTCGCCGGGCAGGCCGATGATGAATGACGCGAGCGCGGTGATGCCCACTTCCTGGGTCATGCGCATCGCTTCCTTCACCTTCTGGAGGCTCGACTTCTTCTTGACCAGGTCGAGGATCTCCTGACTCCCGCTCTCGACGCCGAAGCAGATCGCCTGGCAGCCGGCGCGCTTCATGGTGGCGACGATCTCGGGCGAGATCGTGTCCACGCGCGAGAAGGCGTTCCAGCGAATCCCCGTGTCGCG
>DATFUE010000346.1:0-10080 GCA_035261165.1 Myxococcota bacterium | reverse complement strand
GGCGCGAGTCTCGTCGCGGCGCGCAGCTGGGCGGAGCAGTCACTCGACGAGGCGCGCGAGATGTTCGACGTGCTCGAGCGCAGCCCCGAGCTGACGGTCACCGAGATCCTGGACTTCGCCGAGGGCTTCCGGCGCACCGGCGAGGAGGGCCGCGAGCGGGCGCGGGCCTACATCGACGCGCAGTCCGCGTTCGCGCGCGAGCGCGCCGAGGCCGCGGCGAGCGGCGCCGAGCCGCGCGCGCTCGAGCGCTGGCTCCGCGCCTTCGAGTCCGCGTCGCGCGCCCGCGCCGAGCTGGACGCGCGCAACCTGAACCCGCAGCTCGTCGTCGAGTCACTCCTGCTCGAGCTCTGCTCTTGAAGCTCTTCGACAGTCACGCGCACCTCGGGGCGCCGGATCTGCTCGCCGAGGCCCCGGCGCTGATCGGGCGCGCGCGCGCCGCGGGGGTCGAGGGGATGATCGCGATCGGCGCGGGCTACGGCGTGGGCGCGAACGCGGGCGCCGTGATGCTGGCGGAGGAGAACGCCGCTGTCTGGGCCAGCGTAGGCGTGCATCCGCACGACGCCTCGGAGTGGAGCGGACTCGCCGCCACCGCGCTCGACGGCTGGCTCGCGCACGAGCGCGTGGTCGCCATCGGCGAATGCGGCCTCGACTACTTCTACGCGCACTCGCCGCGCGACGCGCAGCGCGAGGCGCTGGCCGCGCAGATCCGCATCGCGCGCGAGGCCGACCGCCCGCTCGTGATCCACGTGCGGCCGAGCCAGGGCGAGCGCGACGCGTACGCCGAGCTGCTCGAGATCTTCGACCGCGAGGGCGCGGAGCGGGTCGCCGGCGTGATCCACTGCTTCACCGGGGACTTGCCGTTCGCGCGCGAGTGTCTCGCGCGCGGCTTCGACATCAGCTTCTCCGGCATCCTCACGTTCAAGAACGCGACCGACTTGCGGGAGGTGGCGCGCCAGCTCCCGCTCGAGCGCCTGCTGGTGGAGACCGACACGCCGCTGCTCGCGCCGGCGCCGCATCGCGGCAAGCGCAACGAGCCGGCCTGGGTAGCGCGGGTCGTCGAGACACTCGCCGAGATCCACGGGCGCACGCCGGACGAGATCGCCGCGCTGACGGCCGAGCGGGCCCGCGCGCTGTTCCGACTCGGGCCGGGCTCGTGAGCGAGCTGCTCCGGCTGGCGACGGAGATCGCGCGCGAGGCGGGCGGCATCGCGCGCGAGCGCTTCCACGACCCGCGCACCATCCGCACCAAGACGAGCGAGATCGATCTGGTGACGGACGTCGACCACGCGCTCGACCGGCTGATCCGCGAGCGCATCCTTGGCGCGCGCCCGAGCGACGCGCTGCTCACCGAGGAGAACGCGGCCGCGTCCGGCACGAGCGGCGTGCGCTGGATCGTCGATCCGCTCGACGGCACTACGAACTACGCGCACGCCTTCCCGCACTTCGCGATCTCGATCGGCGTCGAGGTCGACGGCGAGCGCGCGGTCGGCGTCGTGTTCGATCCGATGCGCGACGAGCTGTTCTCCGCGGAGAGGGGACGGGGTGCGCAGCTGAACGGCAAAGCGATTCGCGTGTCGGAGATCTCCGAGCTCCGCCGCGCGCTGCTCGCCACCGGCTTCTCGTACGACGTACACCAGAAGCGGACGCCGAACCTCGTTCACTTCGAGCGCTTCGTCGGCTGCGCGCAGGCGATCCGCCGCGCGGGGTCCGCCGCGCTCGACTTCTCGTACGTCGCGTGCGGCCGCTTCGACGGCTACTGGGAGCTGCACCTCGCGCCGTGGGACGTCGCGGCCGGCCTCCTGCTCGTCGAGGAAGCGGGCGGGCGCGTTACGGACTTCGACGCGGGGCCGGCGCCCGGCTCGGGCGAGCGCATCGTCGCGAGCAACGGCCGCGTGCACGCGGCGATGCTCGAGGTGCTCACTCGCTAGGCGGCGGCGCGGGCGGCGGCGGCTGCGCCGCTGCGGCCACCGGCTTCTGGAACTGATTCTTGAACGCTTCCGGAGTGAGTGGCACCTCTTGGCCGAGGTCGTTCGACACCCGCCACAGGTCGCCGTTCTGCGACGACACGGCGGGAATCCCCTTGTCGACGGAGGCGTCTCCGAGCGACAGCGCGCCGAGCTCCGCGCCCTTCTCGTCGAACGCGACGAGCTTCACGAGCGGCGGCTCGAGGCCGAGTGCCTTGCGGTCCGCGCTCGGCACCTCGATGCCCGTCGCATCGAGCGACGCGATCGCGAAGAACAGGTCCTCGATCTTCAGCGGCCGCACCTCGAGCCCCGGCTCGACCGGCTTCCAGTCACTGGCCTGGAGCGCGAAGCGATGGCTCTCGCCCGTGCGCGGATACGCGAGCTCGAGGGCGCGCACCTTGTCGCTCGCGAGCGTGAGCACCCGCTTCGCGCGGTAGTCGAAGGTGTGCGCGGGAACGGCCGTGACCACCGCGGGGTTCACGGCGAGCAGCACCGGATCGTCGTCGCGCCGCAGCCACGTCTTGTCGTCGCCGCGGCCCAGCGAGAGGCGCTCCTCGCCCGCGGCTGTGTGTACCCAGAGCTCGAGCTCGGGCTGCGCCAGTCCGTACGCCTCGAGCTTCCCGGGTGAGTCGGCGAACTCGGTGGCGCGGGCCAGGCCGAGCTCCTCGAGCGTGCGCCGGATCTTCTCGGCGTCGCCGGGCGCGGCCTCGGGCTCCAGCAGCTGCCAGCCGGCGTCGCTGCGCTTGGCGTGCGCGATCAGGGCGCCGTGCACGCGCACGGTGAGCTCGTCGGCGCCGCCCGCCGCTGCGCGCAACAGGCGCTTGTCGCGCAGCTCGACCAGCGTGGGCGTGAGTCCATAGAGATCGCCGGCCCCTACCGCGAACACCCGGGACGGATCGCTCGCGAGCGACAGATACTTCCCGCCGCCGACCGGTGTCGGCCCGCCGACGGCGAGCTCCTGCGGGTCGCCGGGCCCGGTGAACACGCGAACCTTCTTGCCCGCGTCGCCGAGGCCGAACGGCCCGAGGTCCGCGGGCGCCGGCGAGATCGTCGCCGTGGACTGGACCTTGGCGAGCGCGTGCAGCGCGCGCTCGACCGTCTCGGCGTCCGCCGGATAGGCCACCGGTGACTCGAGCTTCCAGCCACTCGCCCCCTCGCGCGCCACGCGCGCGCTCTTTCCGTCGGCGAGCGTGAGCTCGAGGGCGGTCACCGATCCGGGCTCGACGCCGAAGACGCGCTTGGCGGCGCTCTCCGCCTCCTTCTTTCGCTCGGCGCCGCGCAGCTCGCCGAAGTACACCCACGCGCCGAGCGCCGCGGCCAGCGCGAGCAGCCCCAGGGTCCAGCGGACGCTCACGTCAGGTCTTCCTGCGCCACCAGTTCACGACGCCCAGGAGCAGAATCGCCTCCGGCAGCGCGAACAGCGCCAGGAAGCGGAAGTTTGCGAACTGCGCCAGGGTCAGGTTCACGGTCGCGACCCGCGGGCGCTTGCGGTCGATGGTCGCGAACTCCTCGCTGCCGGTCAGCCAGCTGGTCATGTTCAGGAACAAGTCGCCGTTGTAGTACTGAGTCACATAGCGGTTGCGCATCCAGTCCGAGTCACCGACCGCGATCAGCCGCCCGCCGCGCTTGGCGCCGTCGGCGGGCGCGAGCTCGAGCGCGACCGCGATCGCCAGCGGGCCCGCGCGGTCCTTCGCGGGGTCGAGCGCGATGGGCTTCGACGCGAGCAGGTCCTTCACGTCGCTCTCCGCCCAGCTCTGCGGGCTGGTGAGCGCGAGCTCGGTGACGTTCGCGTCGCTGCCGGGCGCGCGCCGGATCGGCCGCGCCAGGCGAAACACCGTGGGTTGCCCGTTGAGCTTCTCGGTGATCGGGTGCGCGCCGTACTTGGTGACCACCGGCTGCACGCCCAGCGACGGGCCCGCGAACAGCTGCAGCTGCTGCTCGACGATCACTTCGGGCCCGGCCTCGATGCCCCACTTCGAGAGCTGGCCCTCGAGGTTGGACTGGACGTCCGGGTCGATCATGACGAGCAGCGACCCGCCGCGCTTCAGATACGCGTCGAGCAGCTCGAGCTCGCGGTCCGAGAGCGCGTGATCGGGTCCGGCGACGATCACCGCGTCCGCGTCGGCGGGGACCTCCTTCTCGTTCGCGAGCAGGAGCTCGGCGACGGTCGCGTTCTCGTCCTCGAGGCCGCCCTTCACGCCGAGCGCGCCCGAGGCCTTCTGCTCGTTCGGGTCGGCTTCGCCGTGACCCTTGAGAAAGTAGAGCTTCTTCTTCGACGAGATCGCCTGGCGCACGGCGCGAGTCAGTGACTGCTCGGTCATGTCGACCGCCTTCACCGTCCCCTTCGCCGTCTCGCAGGGCCCGGCGCAGACGACGACCACGCCTTCCTTGCTGGAGATCTGGAAGCGCTGCGCGAGATCGGGGCGCTCGTTGGGATCGAAGAAGCGCACCTTCACCTTGCGCGACAGCCGGTCGCCCTCGTACGCGTACTTCTCGAGCAGCGGCTTCGCCTGGGTCTCGCCGCCGCGGGTGAAGAACGCGTACATCTCGATCTCGCCGTCCGCGGGCATCGCCGCCAGGGTGTCGCTCGTTCCCTTCGCGAGCGTGTGCTCCTTCGCCTCCGTCCAGTCCCAGTGCACCGGATGGCGTACGGACAGGAACGCGAGCAGTCCGCCGATCACCACGACGACCGCGGCCTGCACCAGCGCGTTCGCGCCGCCGCGCGCGGTCGAGGTGCCCATGATCTCCGCGACCCTCCGGAAGCCGCGCACCCCCGCGTAGACCAGGAGCGCGCCGCCGACCAGGACGTGCAGCGCGATCAGCGCCTGCGACGCGGCCGCGAAGATGCCGAGCAGCCCGAAGAACAGGATCACCGCGCCGATCGCCGCGAGCAGCGTCTCCATCGCCTACCTCCAGCGCAGCGAGTCGACCGCGGCGCGCGCGAGCGACAGGAACACCACGGTCACGATGCCGAAGTACGCGAGATCCTCGGACCGTATCTCGCCCCGGAGCCCGGGCTCGAAGTGAGTGCTGGTGCCGACCCAGCGCAGGACCTCCCTGAACGACTCACTCTGCGAGCTGTCCGCGGCCACGGGGATGATCAGCAAGAGCAGCGCGACGGCTATGCCGATGAAGGCCGCCACGATCTGACTGCGCGTGAGCGCGGAGATGAAGCAGCACACCGCGGCGAGCGCGAGCGAGTAGAGGAACAGCGTCTGCAGGCCCGCCAGCGTCTGCCACAGCTCTGGATCCCCGTACATGAAGAGCAGCGCGACGAACGTGGCCGTGAGCGCGTTCACGAGCAGCAGCATCGCGGCGATCGCGAGATACTTGCCGAGCACGATCTCGCCGCTCGTCGCCGGGCTCGTGAGCAAGAGCTCGATCGTGCCATTCGCTCGCTCGGCGGCAAAGGCACGCATCGAGAGCATCGGCACCTTGAACGCGAAGAACAGCGCGAAGGTCGAGAACGCCTGCGCGACCACGATGTCCTGCAGGTTCCACTGCTCGAGCAGCTGCGTCATTCCCATCGCCTGGATCTGCTGCAGCTGGGCGATGAAGATGCCGAGGCTCGCGAAGAAGATGAAGCCGGCCGCCAGCAGATAGAAGCCGATCGTCACGTAGGCGTCCGGCGTGACGAACATCGAACGCAGCTCGCGGCCGGCGATGGCGAGGATGTGTCTCATGCGCGCGCCTCGGCCAGCTTCGCCGCGGCGATCTTCTCCGTCGCCGCCTGCACTTCGCGCACGAAGACTTCCTCGAGCGAACCCGTCGCCCGCAGCGCGTCGAGGCGCGCGTCGAGGCGCAGCTCGCCGTACGCGATCAAGAGCACGCGCTGACAGATCGCATCGACCTCCGCGAGGATGTGCGTGGACAGAATCACCGTGCGCCCTTCCTCCGCGGCGAGGCGCCGGATCAGCTCGCGGATCTCGGCGATCTGGATCGGGTCGAGGCCCGCGGTCGGCTCGTCGAGAACCATGACCGCGGGATCGTGCACGATCGCCTGCGCCAGGCCGACCCGCTGCCGGTAGCCCTTCGACAGGGTGCGCACCACGCGCTCGCCCACCTTCTCGAGACCGCAGGCCGACAGCGCGCGCGCGACCCGCTCGCGCCGCGCCCTGCGCGGGACGTCGTGCAGCGCGGCGACGTACGAAAGGTACTCGTGCACGCGCATCTCCGGATACAGCGGAGGCGACTCGGGCAGGTACCCGGTGACTCGCTTGGCCGCGCGCGGGTCGACGGCGAGATCGAATCCGCCGATCGACGCGCTGCCCGCGGTCGGCGGCAGGTAGCCGGTCAGGATGCGCATCGCCGTCGTCTTGCCCGCGCCGTTGGGCCCGAGGAAGCCGACGACCTCGCCTTTCGCGACTTCGAACGACACGTTCTGCAGCGCAGTCAGCTCGCCGAAGCGTTTCGTCAGTGCTTGGGCCTTGATCAATTCACCACTCCTCGCGGCGCGCGGGAGTCTAACTCGGTCGAGTGCGCGGGCAAGACACTTTCACGCGCGCCGGCGCGGATCGAGCCGCTCGCGCAGCACCTCGCCGAGCAGGTGGAAGCCGAGCAGGGAACACAGGATTGCGACACAGGGGAAAAGGATCAGATGGGGGTAGGAGCGCATTGCTTCAAAGCCGTCGTTCGCGAGGGTTCCCCAGCTCGAGAACGGCGGCTGAATGCCGAGGCCGATGAAGGACAGCGACGACTCGGCGAGGATCGCGGCGGGAATCCGGAACGCGGCGCTCACCAGGACCGGCGCGGCGATGTTCGGCAGCACGTGGCGCACGAGGATGCGCGCGGGGTGCGCTCCGGTCGCTCGCGCCGCCTCGACCCAGGTCTCCTCGCGCGCCTGCAGCACCAGCGCGCGCACCAGCCGCGTCACGTCGGCGAAGCCCACGAAGCCGACCGCCAGCGCGAGCGCCGCGAGGCGCCGCCACAGGTCGGGGAATCCCGCGAGCGCGGCGGAGAACACTTCGATCAGGAGCACGATCACGAGCAGGTCGGGCAGCGCGTAGATCACGTCGACGCCGCGCATCAGGAGCGCGTCGAGACGGCCGCCGACCCAGCCCGCGAGGGCGCCGCAGGCGAGGCCGAAGCCGAGCGCGATCGCGGTCGCGCCGATCGCGACCACCAGCGAGACGCGGCCGCCCTCGCAGAGCCGCGCGAGCAGGTCGCGGCCGAGCGCGTCGCAGCCGAGCCAGTGCGCTCGCGACGGCCCCTCGAGCGCGTGCGCCTGATCCTGCGCGTCGAAGCGGTAGCCGCCGACGCGATCGCCCGCGAGCGCGAGCAGCACGAGCGAGCCGATCAGCGCGGCGCCGACCCAGCCGCGCGCCGTCACTTTTCGGTGTTCCCGATGCGGATGCGCGGATCGAGCCAGGCGTACAGGAGATCGACCGCGAGGTTCGCGAGCACGATCAGCGTCCCGTAGACGAGCGTGACGCCCAGCACGAGCGGGTAGTCGCGGTTCGTGACCGCGGTGACGAAGAAGCGCCCCATGCCCGGCACCGCGAAGATGCGTTCCACCACGAACGAGCCGGTGAGCAGGGTCGCGAGCAGCGGACCGAAGTAAGTCATCACGGCCAGGAGCGCGTTGCGCAGCACGTGCCGGCGGCGCACGCGCGCCTCGGGCACGCCGAGCGCGCGGGCGGTGCGCACGTAGTCCTGCTCCATCACCGCGACGACCTGGGCGCGCGTCAGCTGAGTCGCGTAAGCCAGTGGCAGAGCCGCGAGCGTGCACGCGGGCAGCACGGCGTACAGCGGCCCCTCCCAGAGTCCCGCCGGGAGCCACTGCAAGCCGAGGCCGAAGACGAGGATCAGCCCCGCGCCGATCACGAAGCTCGGCGCCGACACGCCGACCAGAGCGGCGAGCCCGACGGCGCGATCCCCGAGTGAGTCGCGCCGCGCGCCGGCCGCGAGCCCGAGCGAGATCCCGCCCGCGACGGCGAGCGCGAACGCCAGCGCGCCGAGCTCGAGAGACACGGGCACCGCGTCGCGCAGGATGTCCGCCACGTCGCGGCCGATGTACTTGTATGACGGGCCGAGGTCGCCGTGAGCCAGGCGCGCGAGATAGTCGACATACTGCTCGAGCAAGGTTCCGTCGAGCGCGTAGCGGCGCGCGAGGTTGCGCATGATCTCGGGCGGCAGCGAGCGCTCCTTGTCGAACGGCCCGCCGGGCAGGAAGCGCAGCAGCCCGAACGTCGCCGTCGCGACGACCCAGAGCACGGCGACGCCGGCGAGCAGGCGCCCGATCGCGTAGCGAATCACTCGGCGCTCACCTGCTCGAAGAAGTACAGATCCATCGCGGTCGGCCGGAAGCCGCGGACGCGCGGCTGCACCGCGAAGTTCGCGGCAGTGACGAAGAGCGGCACGATCGGCACGTCCTCCTCGACCAGGATGCGCTGCGCCTGGTCGTAGAGCCGCTGGCGTTCCCCGGGCTCGGGCTCGCGCGCCGCGCGCTGCACGAGCGCGTCGTAGCGCGGATTCGCCCAGCCGGTGTGGTTGTTCTCGCTGTAGGAAGTGAAGAGATTCATGAAGTTGTCCGGGTCCGGAAAATCCGCGCCCCAGCCGAGGCGAAAGACGGGCGGCGGATCGCTCGTGAGCTCCTTCAGGAACACCTTCCACTCGCGGTTCTCGAGCTCGACGCGCACGCCGAGGTTCTCGCGCCAGAACGCCTGCACCTTCTCAGCCACGAGCTTGTGAGTCTGGTCGCTGTTGTAGACGATGCGCACCGGCGCGAGGCTCGCGGGATCGACGCCCGCTTCGCGCAACAGCGCGCGCGCGCGCTCGGGATCGAAGCCCAGGCCGAGCTCCGCGTTCGCGTCGGGCATGCCGGGCGGGATCCACGACGGCCAGGGCTGCTCGCCGCCGCGCAGCAGCTCGGGGAACTGCGAGCGATCGATCGCGAGCGCGAACGCGCGCCGCACACGCGCGTCGTCGAACGGCGGCTTCCGGATGTTGAAGCCGTAGTAGTAGCCGCGCAGCAGCGGGCGGCGGAGATACTCGGGCCGGTTCGCGTAGCGGCGGATCTCGAGCGCGGGAATCTTCACGAGATCGAGCAGGCCCTGCTCGAAGAGCACCAGGGCCGTGCTGCCCTCCTGGACCATGTACGCGCTGATGCGATCGAGCGGCGGACGGCCCGCCCAGTATCGCTCGTTCGCGCGCAGCACGAGGCGGTACTCGTGGCGCCACTCCTCGAGCACGAACGGCCCGAGACTCACGAGCTTGCCCGGGTCCGTCCAGCGCTCCCCGAAGCGCTGGACGAGATCGCGGCGCAGCGGAAACGTCACCATGAAGTTCACGAGCGCGGGGAAGTAGACCAGCGGCGCGTCGAGCTCGACCACGAGCGTCGCGCGATCGGGCGCGTGGACGCCCACCGCGGCGAAGTCGGCGAGCTTGCCCGCGTTGTAGGCGCGCGCGTTCCTCACCCCGAACAAGAAGTACGCGTACTCCGCCGCGGTGGCGGGCTCGAGCAGGCGCTGCCACGAATCCACGAAGTGCTGCGCGCTGAGCGGCACGCCATCGCTCCACACCACGCCCGGGCGCAACCGAAAGGTATAGGTGCGACCGTCCGCGGAGACCTGCCAACTCTCTGCGAGATCGGGCTGGGGTCGCAGCTCGGCATCGAGCCGCGTGAGGCCGCGCATGAGCTGCTCGATCGCGATGATCGACACGCCGTCGGTCGCGAGGTTCCAGTCGAGAGTCGGCGGCTCGGTCTCGAGGTTGATGCGCAGCTCGCGCGGAGGGGGCGCAGCGGCGCGCCCACAGGCGAGCGCGAGCAACGCGGCACAAGCGACCCCGACTCCGCGCTTCGCCATCCCCGCGATCAGTTAGTGGGGAATGCGCGCGCCCGCCAGGCTACTCTCGGGCGATGCGCGCGGCGATCTCGATCGAGAGCTTCCGGCCGGGGCCGGGCGGAGTCGAGGCCGCCGCGTTCGCGCTCGCGGCGGAGCTCGGCCGGCGCGCGGTCTCGCTCACCGTGCTGTGTCGCGAAGCCGTCTCGGAGCCGCCGCCCGGCGTGATCGTGCAGCGGCTGGGCGGGCCGAAGTTCTGGCAGCCGCTGCGCGTGCAGGCGTTCTCGCGCCGCGCGGCGCTTTCCGCGGAGGCGGGCGGGTTCGACGTCGTCCAGG
>DATFUE010000345.1:0-3513 GCA_035261165.1 Myxococcota bacterium | reverse complement strand
GGGCGGCGCCTCGAGATCCGAAAGATGCAGCCCGAGCGCTCGACGGATGCCGACGAACGTCAGGCGTACTCGCCGGGTGAGGAGGCGCCGGCGAGCGCGCGGCGGCGAGTCTGATCGTTCTACGCTCGCCTGCGGCTCGCTGCGCGCGGCTGCGCCGCTTGCCGGCTCGGCTCGAGGCGGCTCTCGCCTCGCCGTCGCGTTGTTCGTCGCCGGGGTCGAGAGGACTCGGAGTGACCAAGCTCTGTCACTCACTCAAACCCCGCGGGAGCCCGGCGGGGGCCGGAGCCGGCTGAGGGGGGTCCCGTACTCGGGGGGACCCCCGAAGCGGCGACGGACACCGACCGGGCGGCGACACGGAATCCGAAGAAATGCAGCCCGAGCGCTCGCCGGATGCCGACGAGTGGGTTTCGCAGCGAGTCCGCGAGCGAGAAGGGACCCACGAGGAGGCGCCGGCAAGCGCGCGGGCGGCGAGTCAAATGGTTCTACGTTCGCCTTCGGCTCACTGCGCGCGCCCTTCCGGCGCTTTCAGGCTACGCAGTTCCGTGTCGCAGCAGCTTTCCCGGTGTGGCTCCCGTGCATTTGCCCTGCTCGAACGTGATCTCGCCGTTCACCAACGTCCAGTGATAGCCCGAGGCCCGCTGGATCCGGCGCCACTCGCGGCCCGGGACGTCGTGCACGATCTCGGAGTCCCACCAATCCGGCAGGCGCTTCAGATTCGCCAGGTCGTAGACGACCACGTCCGCGGGCCAGCCGATCGCGAGCGCGCCGCGGTCGCGGAAGCCGGCGGCTCGCGCGGGCAGATACGAGAGCTTGTAGTGCGCCTCCTCGAGCGTGAGTCGCTTCTCGTCGCGCACCAGCCACGCTAGGGTGTCGGTGGTGTACGAGCCCGAGGTCAGGAACTTCGTGTGCGCGCCGCCGTCGGAGACTCCGGGGATCACGTAGGGCGACGCGAGCAGCTCGCCCACGTACTCCGCGTTGTCGCTGGTCGCACTCTTCGTCAGGAAGCCGGCCGACAGGTCGCTCGCCAGCGAGAGCCGAACCGCGGCCTCGACCGGGTGCACACCGAGCTGTGTCGCGATCTCGCCCACGCTCTGGCCGATGAAGCGGTCTAGCTCCGGCGCGTTCTTCGCGCCCTCGAAGACGTGACCTGCGACCGGCCCGCCCAGGATCGGGGTCTGCAGCATGCCCGCGTCCGACTCCGCGGCCATCGCGCGCACCAGCTCCGGGTCGGCGAGCTTGCGCTTCTTCTCCTCGTGACTTCCGGTGAGCGCGCGGTTCCACGCCGGGCTCGAGTCGAACAGGTTCCAGTCCTCGAAAGTGAAGCGGAACGGCGCGCGGATCGAGTTCGCCTGGCCGAACATCGGGATCCCGCGCTGGTGACAGCTCGCCAGCCAGTCGACGAACATCTTGTGTACCCAGGCCATGTCGTTGACTGCCAGCACGACGTTGAACAGGACCGGACGCCCTGCCGCGACGGCCACGTCCTCGCACAGCTTCAAGTCTTTCTGCAGCTCCCCGGTGGCGTTCGTGAGCTGGATGAATCCGTCCCCGCGCCGGCCCAGCCGGGCCGCGAAGGCGAGGAGGTCCGACTCGCTCATGGTGTCGGTGACCATCGGCGTGCCGTCGTAGTCGGCCTGGATGGAGTGCGCGCCGGTGCGCTGCGCGGACCAGCCGAGCGCGCCGGCGTCGAGTGACTCGTCGAGCAGTGCGAGCATCCTAGCCATCTCGCCGTCCGTCGCCGGACGCCGCTTCGCGTTCTCGAGCCCCATCACGTAGGTCATGAGCGGCGCGAGCGGCAGGTACGAGAGACAGTTCACGCCCTTCGGAATGCGCTCGAGCGTGCTCAGCCACTCCGGGAACGTCTCCCAGTCCCAGAGCATCCCCTCGCGCATCGAGGCCATGGGGATCGCCTCGAGGCGCGACATGGTCAGCATCGCGCGCTCGCGCTCGGCGGGGTGCACGGGCGCGAAGCCGAAGCCGCAGTTGCCGAGCGCGACGGAAGTGACTCCGTGCCAGCCCGAGATCGTACACCACGGGTCCCACTGGATCTGCGCGTCGTAGTGAGTGTGGAGGTCGACGAAGCCCGGCGCGACGATCAGCCCGTCCGCCTCGAGCACGCGCTTGGCGCGCGACTTCGCGATCCGCCCGATCTCGGCGATCCGGCCGGCACGAATGCCCACGTCGCCGCGAAACGCCGGAAAGCGCGTGCCGTCGACGACCGTTCCCCCGGAAATGACCAGGTCGAGCTCGGGCATGGTTCCCTCCCCTGCGGGCAAGTCTATCGCGCGCTCGGCTCCAGCAGGGCGAGCAGCTCGTCGGCGCTCTTCGGGTGCTGCACGCTCGCGACGCGCAGGTTCTCGAGCACGAGCACCGTGGGGCGTCCCTCGACGCTCGGGAAGTCCTCCGTCTTTGCGCCGTCGTCGTCGACCAGGACGCGATACGGCCGGCGGCGCAGACCGGGCAGCGCGAACCAGCGGCGCACGAACGCGGACATGCCCTTCAAGTCGACGACGTACACCGCTCGGTTTCGCTCGAACAGCGTGGGGCCGGCCTTCGCGACGGCGTCCTTCACGACTGCGCCCGCGCCCATGTCGCGACTGAACACGACGGCGCGCAGCGACGGCTCGAGCACGCGCGGCTCGCCGTGCTGATCCGGCAGCTCGATCGCCGGGACGACGGAGTCGACCGAGTAGCTCTCGGCTCGCGCGGCCTCGGCGAGAAGCGCGAGCCCAGCGACCAGCGCGGCGGCCAGGGCGGCACGGCGGGCGCTCACGGGACGAGCAGAACCTTGCCGCTGGTCGCGCGAGCCTCGAGCGCGGCGTGCGCGCGGGCCGCGTCGGCGAGCGGGAAGCGTGCGCCGATGCGCACCTTCAGCTTGTCCTGCGCGATCGCACCGAGCACTTCGCGCGCGCGCAGCTCGAGCTCCGCGCGCTCCTGCGTGTAGTGGGCGAGCGACGGGCGCGTGATGCACAGCGAGCCGAGATCGTTCAAGACGCGCAGCTCGAACGGCGGCACCGGGCCGCTCGACTGCCCGTAGAGCACGAGCATCCCGCGTGGCCGCAGCGCGCGCAGGCTGCCGTCGAAGGTGGTGCGGCCGACGGCGTCGTACACCACGTCGACGCCGCGCCCGCCGGTGTGTCGCCGCGCTATGGGCGTGAAGTCGGCCTCGGTGTAGCGAATCACGTGGTCAGCCCCGGCCTCGCGCGCGAGCTTCTCCTTCTCCGGCGTCGAGCACGTGGCGATCACCAGCGCGCCGAGCGAGTGCAGCATCTGCACGAGCAGAAGCCCGACCCCGCCGGCCGCGGCGTGAACCAATGCGCTGTCACCCTTCTTCACCGGGAACGTCGAGCGGCACAGATAGTGCGCAGTCATTCCCTGGAGCATCGCCGCCGCGGCGACGTCGTCGTCGATCCCGTCAGGCACGCGCAGCAGTCGATCCACCGGCGCCACTACGGCCTCCGCGTACGAGCCGGGCGCCGACGCCCAGGCGACACGATCGCCGACCGCCACGGT
>DATFUE010000344.1:0-4330 GCA_035261165.1 Myxococcota bacterium | reverse complement strand
TCCCGCCGGTCTGGCGCACGTGCTCGAGCACGCCGATCGACGCGACGGCGTCGAAGGACCCGTTCGCGTACGGGAGCTTCACCGGCTCCGCGGTGCTGCCGGCGGTGAACTCGTAGTCGAGAGCGTCGAGCCAGGCTGCGTACTCGAACGGGTGGAACGAGTAACCCGCGGCGCGGTAGCCGGCGCGCACCAGGAAGTACGAGAAATGTCCGCCCGCCGCGCCCCAGTCGAGCACTCGCGAGCCCGCCGGGACGAAGCGGCGCACGAGGCGGTAGACCTTCAGATACTGATGCGCGCCCGCGACGCTCTTGAACTTCGCCAGCGGGCGCGCGCGGCCGGAGCGGTTCAGCTCGACGAGCGCGTCGAGAATTTGCTCGTCGTTCACGCGGTGACCGTCAGTCGTTCGCGGGCCGCCAGTCCGGGAACGGTCGAGCCATCGCCCTACTCCTTCGCGCCGAGGTGAGTGCGGAAGAACGCCTTGAGCTTCGACCACGCGTCCTGTGCGGCCTTCTCGTCGTACGACGCGCGGTCGTTGCAGAAGAAGCCGTGATCGGCGCCGGGGTAGATCTCCATCTTGTAGCTCTTCCCGAGCTCCTTGAGCTTCGCGTCGATCGCCTTCACTTGATCCTGCGGGATGTAGGTATCGCGCTCGCCGAAGAAGAACTGCAGCGGCGCGCGAATCGACTCCGCCTTCGGCAGGAGCGCGATGGTTCCGCCGCCGTAGAACGGCGCTGCGGCGGCGATCCGATCCGGCAGCTCGGCCGCCGCGAGAAACGAGATGCGGCCGCCCATGCAGAACCCGGTGATCCCGGCCTTGGCGCCGCTCACGTTCGGCTTCGCCGCGAGAAAGTCGAGCGCGGCGCGCAGGTCCTCGACGACCTTCGGGTCGCGCAGCTGCTGGGCGAGCCCGATCGCTTCGCCGATCTTGTCGTAGCCGATCACCTTGCCGGGGCCGCTGCGGTAGAAAAGGTCGGGCGCGAGCGCGACGTAGCCCTCGGCGGCGATGCGGCGCGTGACGTCCTCGATGTGTCGGTTCACCCCGAAGATCTCCATCACCACGAGCACGGCGGGGTAGCGCCCGGGCGCAGTCGGCTCGGCGACGTACACCGGCATGGTCCCATCGGCCGTCTTCACCTGTTCCTGCTTGCTGCGTGTTTCCATGGCCCAAGCATACCCGACCGCGTCTGGTTGACTACGCTCGGCTTCGCCTCGCTGCGCGCGCCTGCGGCGCTTGCTCCGCTCGCTCGGGGCGGCCCTCGCTCGCTGCGGCCCTCGCTCGCTCAGCGGCCCGAGGTTTTCAGCTTCGTCGTGTCGTAGTACTTGCGGCTCTCGGAGACGCCGAACTCCATTGCGTTCATGCCGTCGAACTGGCCGAGGTTCGAGCTGCCGCTCTGCAGGTTCACGATCATCACCGAGGCGCCCAGCAGCACGTCGCGGCCCTTGTTCTCGGGCAGGCCCGACGACTCACTCCAGCGGCCGACGCCGCCGATCAGCTTGAACGGCTTGCCCGCGCGGTCGTAGGCGACCGCGAGGCCGGGCGACATCGTCTCCTTGTCGTACCAGATCTTCTTGCGGCTGTACGGGTGGCCCTCCTGCTTCGGGATGTCGTCGAGCTCGAACGACGCGCGCTTCTGCCACGACTCACCCACCATCGGCATCGCCCCGTACGGGTCATAGCGGCAGGCGCGCCACTCCTCCTCGCTGCCCAGCCGCACCATGTTGGTGGGCGCGATCGCGCCGGCCGAGCGCGGGAAGCAGGTGCGCCCGGAGTTCGGCACCCCGAGCAGCGTGCTCTCGCCCTTGAATTCCCAGGAGTGGTCCCAGACGTAGCCCGAGAACAGATAGAAGTCCTCGAGCGTGAACTCGGTGCCGAGCAGCGAGTCACTCTTCTGCGTCGCCGCAATGCGCCGCACGCGGCGCAGCGCCGGAATGTATGCCCAGGTATCGTCCTCCTTGCTATCGCGGTAGCGGTACAGGAGAAACATGGTGCCGCGCAGGTCGAACGGCGCCTTCACGTCGAAATACTCCGCCCACTCGACCTTCGTGCCCGGCTCGAGCTCGGTGGTTTCCGGCAACAGGTCCGCGCGCGCGCTGAAATAGGTGCGCCGGTACTCGCCCTGCGAGACACGCCACAGCTCGTGACCGTTGTTGCGCATGTTCGCGAAGCCCCAGTGCGGCAGGTTGAAGCCCGACCCGCCCTGCCAGCGGAAGTTCACGTTCCACGCGAGCTTCAGCGCGAATTGCGGGTCGTCGGGCGTGAGATCGCACTTGTGACCCGTCGCGGTCTTGGCCCACTCCGAGTACGGGAACGGCTGGCCCGCGTGGTAGTTCACGAGCCGGCCCGACGCGTCGATCGTCGCCTGACACTCGAACCGGACCGTCGCCTCGACATACTTCGGATGCACGGGGTAGTCCTCGGACGCGACGATCTTCATCTCGAGGTCCGGGAAGTTTTCGATCGCGTAGGCGTAGAACTCGTCGGGCACGAGGCCGCGCACCTGCTCTTTGTTCGCGGCGGTGATCACGTCGCCGACCTGGACGTCGGCCCGGCCCGTCGTCGCGAGCAGCGTGAATGCGAGGGCTAGAAGCCCGTGAACCCGGATGGCCACCGTTCTTCCTCCGTTCGGCCGTGAGAGAATGCCGCGATGAACGCGCCGGCGCATGGCTCCGCGACGAACGCGGTCGTCGTCCTGCTCGACAGCTTGAATCGGCATCTCCTCGGCGCGTATGGAGCGCGCGAGTTCGACACGCCGAACCTGGATCGCTTCGCGCGCCGCTCCGTTCGCTTCGACGCTCACTTCGCCGGTTCGTTGCCCTGCATGCCCGCGCGTCACGACCTGTTGTGCGGGGCGCTCGACTTCCTGTGGAAGCCGTGGGGCTCGATCGAGCTCTGGGAGGAGCCGATCAGCGTCGCGCTGCGGCGCGCCGGAGTGACCACGATGCTGATCTCCGATCATCCGCACCTGTTCGAGGTCGGCGGCGAGAACTACCACTGCGACTTCAGCGCGTGGGACTACCAGCGCGGACACGAGGGCGATCCGTGGCGCACGCGCCCGGACCCGAGCTGGATCGGCGCGCCGTCGTTCGGCCGCGGGCACATGCCGTACGACGACTCACGCGGCTGGTTCCGCGGCGAAGAGGACTTTCCCGGGCCGCGCACCCTGGCGAGCGCCGCCCGCTGGCTCGAGCACGACGCCCCGCACCACGAGCGCTTCCTGCTGTTCGTCGACGAATTCGACCCGCACGAGCCGTTCGACACGCCCGAGCCCTACGCGTCGATGTACGACCCCGAGTGGGAGGGCCCGCACCTGATCTGGCCGCCCTATACACGCGCGGGTGTCGCGGGCGGGGTGATCTCGGAGCGGCAAGCGCGGCAGCTGCGCGCCTGTTACGGCGCGAAGCTGACCATGATCGACCGCTGGCTCGGAAAGCTCCTCGACGTGCTCGACCGGCGCGGGATGTGGGAGAACACGGCGGTGTTCGTGTGCACCGATCACGGTCACTATCTCGGCGAGCGCGACGCGTTCGGAAAGCCCGCGCTGCCCGTCTTCGAGCCGCTCGGACACATTCCCCTGCTGGTGGCGTGGCCGGGGGTCCCCCCCGGCTCGCGCTCCGCGCTCACCACCAACGTCGACGTACACGCGACCCTGCTCGAGCTGTTCGGCGCGAGCGCGACTCACCGGACGCACGGTCGATCACTTGCGAAGCTCGTGCGCGGCGAGGTCGATTCGGTGCGCGAGTGGGCGCTCTCCGGCTACTGGGGGCGCGAGGTGCACGTGATCGACGGGAAGACCAAGTACGCCCGCGCACCCGTCGCCGCAAACGCGCCGCTCTCCCTGTTTTCGAACCGCTGGTCGACGATGCCCGTCGGGCGCATCCCGGACCTGCGGCTCCCGCCGCCCGACGACCGCGCGCGGCTGGATCACATGCCCGGCTCGAAGATCCCGGTGATACGCCAGCCCTTCGGGGCCAGCGATCGCCTGCCCTTCTGGGCGCTCGGCCCGTTCAGCGGCCACCACTTGTACGACCTGCGCGAGGATCCGAGTGAGTCGCGCAACCTGACGGGCAGCGCCGCGGAGAAGCGCGCCGTCGAGCAGCTCCGCGCGGCGCTCGTCGCGGTCGAGGCCCCCGACGATCAGCTCGCTCGGCTGGGGCTGGCATGAGCGAGGTGCGCGCGTGGCTGCTCGAGGCGACCAACGCGACGCTGTCTACGCTCGCCGCGGAACCGGACATCGCAGGATTCCCGTTCGGGTCACTCACCCCGTACGCGCTGCGCGCCGACGGCACGCCGTTCGTGCTGATCTCGGCGATCGCGCAGCACACCCGGAAC
>DATFUE010000343.1:0-11021 GCA_035261165.1 Myxococcota bacterium | reverse complement strand
GCTGTTCTGGAACGACGACATCACGGTGTCCGCGAGCCGCCGCAGCGAGCCGATGCCGTACTTCGCGCGCAACGCCGACGCCGACGAGCTGTGGTTCGTGCACCGCGGCGAGGGCACGTTCGAGACGGAGTTCGGACCGCTGGAGTTCCGCCCCGGCGACTATCTCGTGCTGCCGAAGGGCGTGACTCACCGCGTCGTCCCGATGACGCGGGACAACTACTTCCTGCACCTCGAGTCACGCGGCGAGATCGGTCTCGTCGAGCACCCGAGCCTGGGGCGCCACAACCCGTACGACCCCGACGTGCTCAGCGTGCCCGAGCCGAAGGCGATGCAGGGCGACGGCCGCGCCGAGTACGAGGTGCGCGTGAAGCGCGCGGGGCGAGTCACCGCGTTCTTCTATCCTCAGCACCCGTTCGACGTGGTCGGCTGGAAGGGTGACCTGTTCCCGTTCCGCTTCCACAACACCGACTTCCGGCCGGTCACCGCGGATCGCAACCACGTGCCGCCGTCCGCGTTCGGCCTGTTCTGCGCCGACGGCTGGGTGCTGTGCAACTTCGTGCCGAGCCCGCTGCAGCGCGACCGCGAGGCTTCGCGCCTGCCTTATTATCACCGCAACGTGGACTTCGACGAGATCGGCTTCCTGCACGCCGGCAGCATCGCGGGCCAGCCGATGGAGGGCACCACGATCATGTGGCACCCGCGCGGGGCCGTGCACGGGCCCGGCGAGGCGGCGCGCCAGATGGCCGAGCAGTTCTGGTCGGAGATCGGCACGAACGACATCCAGGCGGTGAACGTCGACTGCGTTCGCCCGCTCAGCGTCGCGCCCGAAGCGATGGCCGCGAAGCGCGACCACGTGCAGCTGACCGTGCGCTCGGACGCGAAGTAAGTCATGGCCTTCCCCCAGCTCGCGCGCTATCCCGCCGCCGGACCGAGTCTCTGGTCGTTCGAGAAGCTCCCGGACGGCGTGCGCGTCGAGCCGATGCCGATCCTCGCCGAGGACGGCGGCGAGTCACACGGCACCCTGTTCACGCGCGGCGGCGAGCGCTGCGTGGCGCTGTTCATGCACCCGCGCGGTGACATGCAGCGCCACTACGCCATCCCGGGGCTGCTCGAGGCGGGCATCGCGACGTTCGGGCAGGCGGGCCGCTACATCAACAACGACGTGAACCTGATTCACGAGCGGCTGAGCCTCGACGTTGCGGCGGCCATCCGGCGACTGCGCGAGCGCGGGTTTGCCGCGATCGTGCTCGTCGGCAACAGCGGCGGCGGCGCGCTCTACAGCTTCTACCAGTCACAAGCGGCGACGGCACCGCCGGGGCGCCTCCGGGACACCGCGGCGGGGGACCCGTGCGACTTGAACGCGCTCGACCTCCCCCCGGCCGACGGGCTCGTGCAGCTCGCGACTCATTTGGGGCAGGGCAAGCTCATGCTCTCGATCATCGACCCCTCGGTCGTGGACGAGAGTGACCCGCTCTCGATCGACTCCGAGCTCGACATGTACGACCCGGCGAACGGCTTCCGGCCGCTGCCCGAGCCGTCGAAGTACTCGGCCGAGTTTCTCGCGCGCTACACCGCCGCGCAGGCTGCGCGCGTCGCGCGCATCGACGCCGTGGCCCGCGGCTTCGTGGCGGAGTGGAATCACTGGCTGCGCAAGCTCGGCGCGCCGGACGTCGAGTCACTGCCCTTCGGGGAGCGCCAGCGCATCGAGCGGCGCGCCTTCGCGGGCCGCTACCTGGCGATCCACCGCACCGAGGCGAGCCCGGCCTACACCGATCTCTCGCTTCACCCCTCGCAGCGCGCGATCGGCTCGTTCTTCTCCCCGCGGCCCGACGTGTTCAACTACCTCGAATCGGGCTTCGGGAAGTACCAGACGCCCCGGGCTTGGCTCTCGACCTGGTCGGGGCACGCATCGCGAGCTTCGACCCTGGCCTGTCTGCCGAAGCTCGCGTTGCCTACCTTGGTAGTCGCCTATCTCGGCGACAACGCCGTCTTCTCGAACCAGACCGACGCGATCTTCGAGCGCTCACCGGCGATCGACAAACAAATTCACCGCGTCTCGGGCGATCATCTGGGCTACGGACCCGGTGGGATGAGTGATCGCAGCGGCCAGAAAGCCGCGCTAGACCGGATCGTCCCGTGGATCCGGGAGCGCTTCGCGTGACCCACCTGGAGGACCCAGCTTGAAGATCGACCTGTTCGCCATGCCCGCGGTCCCAGCCACGCTCGAGGAGCGCGAGCGCCTGCGGCCGATCGGGCGTTCGACCGAGCGCTATCAGATGCTGCTCGAGGAGCTGCGCCACCTCGCGATCAAGGCGGACGAGCTGGGCATCGATGCGTTCTCGACCACCGAGCACCACTTCCACACCGAGGGCAACGAGCTCTCCGTGAATCCGATCCTGCTCTTCGCCGACTTCGCCGCGCGCACCAAGCGCATCAAGTTCGCGCCGATGTCGATCGTGATGACGACCGCGAACCCGATCCGGGTCGCGGAGGACCTCGCGATCCTCGACCAACTGACACAGGGGCGCGTCGCCGTGGCGTTCGCGCGCGGCTACCAGAAGCGCTGGATGCAGGTGCTCGGGCAGGGCGCGCCGATCGCGACGAGCATGGGCGACGAGACCGATCGCCAGAACCGCGAGCGCTACGACGAGAACATCGAGATCCTCTTGAAGGCCTGGACGAGCGACGCCTTCGAGCACAAGGGCAAGTACTTCCAGGTGCCGTACCCGCACGACGGAATCGTCGGTTGGGGAGCGCCGGGCTACACGCGCAAGTTCGGCGCGCCCGGCGAGATCGACGACGACGACGTGATTCGCAAGATCGGCGTCTGCCCGCGCCCATACCAGGAGCCGCATCCGCCCATCTGGGTTCCAGTCACCGGCGGCATGCCGTCGCTCCTGAACTGCGCGAAGAACGGCTGGCTGCCGTGGATCTGGGAGTCGGACCCGCAGAAGTTCCTGACGATGTGCCGCGAGTATCAGCGCGTTTCCGCGGAGAACGGGCGCGGCGTCGCGCTCGGCGAGAACTGCGGGGCGGTGCGCGCGATCACGATCGGCGACACGTACGACGAGGCGTTCGAGCTGGCCGCGAGGACGACGGGTCACGACTACCAGGAGTATTTCGGGCGCTTCGGATTTCTCGAGCTGTTCCGAAATCCCGAAGACGACCCGAACCGCCGGCCGCTGCTCTTCGACAGCAACGAGGCCGCGACGCAGCGCATGATCGAAAAGGGCTATCAGATCTGCGGCACCGTCGATCAAGTGAAGCGCCACTTCGAAAAGCTCGCGAAGTGTCACGGTGACGGAAATCTGGAGTGGCTCTCCTGGAACTTCTTTTACCAGGGCACGACGCCGCGCCACGTGCAAGATCGACAACTCGAGCTCTTCGCCACCAAAATCATGCCGGAGTTCAGCTGATGCCTTTCGCCATCATCAACGGACATCACCTGTACTTCGAGGACTCGGGCGGGCGCGGGCGCCCGGTCGTGTTCAGTCACGGCTTCCTGCTCGATCACTCGATGTGGAAGGCGCAGGTCGACGAGCTCTCCTCCGATTTCCGCTGCATCACCTGGGACGAGCGCGGCCACGGCATGAGCGAGTGCCTCGGCTCCTTCGACTACTACGACTCGGCGAGTGATTGCGTCGCGTTGCTCGACCAGCTCAACATCCCGGCCGCGACCCTGGTCGGCATGTCCCAGGGCGGCTTCCTGTCCATGCGCGCCGCGTGGAAGTACCCCACGCGCGTGCGCGCGCTCGCGCTCGTCGACACGGCGGCCGCGGCGTTTCCGGACGAGGTCAACGAGCAGTACCGCGCCACGGCGGACGAATGGATCGAGCACGGACCGGTGGGCGAGGTCGCCAGCAACATGGCCGAGCTGCTCTTCGGCAAGAAGTACGACGCTTCGAGCTGGCTCGGGAAATGGATGTCCAAGCCGCCGTCCGAGACGGCGCATCCCTGGGAGGCCGTGTTGTCGCGCGACGACTTCATGCAGCACCTGCCCGAGATCAAGTGCCCCTCGCTGGTGATTCACGGCAGCGCGGACCAGGCCTTCGATCTCGACACCGCGAAGGGACTCGAGGCGGGGCTCGCCGACTGCAAGGGCCTCGTCGTGATAAAGGGCGCGGCGCACGCGCCGAACGTGACTCATCCCAAACCGTTCAACGCGGCACTCCGCGAGTTTCTCGGGAAGCACGCATGACACCGCTCGGCTTCGGCATCTGGGACGGCGACAACCACTACTACGAGCCTCGCGACGCGTTCACGCGCTACATCGAGCCGCGCCATCGCGAGGGTGCGGTGCGTGTCGTCGAGACCGACGGCAAGCCGCAGATCTGGATCGGCGGCCGCGAGTTCCACTTCCTGGACGACACGTTCGCGAGCTTCGACAAGACCGTGCGCCCCGGGTTGCTGCGCGAGTTCCTGAAGTCACTCGGCAGCGAGCGCCTGGTCGAGCCCGAGACGATCGAGATCCCGATGGATCCCGCGTTCCGGCGCCGCGAGGAGCGCCTCGCGCGCATGGACGAGCAGGGGGTCGAGGCCGCGTTCCTGTTCCCGACCCTCGGCGTCTGCGTGGAGCACTTCCTGCGCGACGACGTCGAGCTCTCCTATGCGAACCTGCGCGCCTTCAACCGCTGGCTCGACGAGACCTGGGGCTACGCGTGGCAGGGACGCATCTTTGCGTCGCCCGTCCTATCGCTCCTCGATCCGGACGAGGCGCTGCGCGACCTCGAGAGCTTTCTCGCGCGCGGCGCGCGCCTGGTGAACGTGCGCACGGGTCCCGCGGGCGGCCGCTCGCCGGCGGATCCGGTCTTCGACCGCGTCTGGTCGCTGGCCAACGAGGCCAAGGTCGCGATCGCGTACCACGTCGGCGAAGCCGGCTACAACGAGCTGATCTCGACTCACTGGGGTGAGTCGGCGAATCCCGCGTCGCACCACCAGTCGGCGTTCCAGTGGGTCTGCATGTACGGCGATCGCCCGATCATGGACACGATCGTCGCGCTGATCATGGGCAACTTCTTCGCGCGCTTCCCGAACGTGAAGGTACTGTCGGTCGAGAACGGCTCGCTCTGGGTGCCCTATCTTCTGAAGGCGATGGACAAGATGAAGGGCATGGGCCGGAACGGGCCGTGGATCGGCGGCCGCGTGCACGGGCGCGCGAGCGAGATCTTCAAGCAGCACGTCTGGGTGAATCCGTACCACGAGGAAGACCACAAGGCGCTCGCGGACTTGATCGGCATCGAGCACGTGGTGTTCGGCTCGGACTATCCGCACGCGGAGTGCGTGCCGCACCCCGAGGAGTTCATCGCCGGCATCCAGAAGCAGTTCGCGCCGGCGGACGTCGAGACGCTCATGCGCCGGAACGCCATGCACCTCGTGGCGAGCTCGTGAGCGAGTCGCGCGAGTTCGAGGGCCGCGTTGCGCTCGTGACCGGCGGCGGCGGCGCGTGCATCGGCGGGCCGACGGCGCTGCGCTTCGCGCAAGAGGGCGCGTCGGTCGTGATCTGCGACCTGCACGAGCGCCGCAATCGCGAGATGGCCGAGCGCATCCGCAAGGAGACCGGCGTGCCGGTGCTCGACTTCCACCTCGACATCGCCGACCGCGACAAGGTCGACGCGATGCTCGCGGAGACCGAGAAGCGGCTCGGCGCGGTCGACGTCCTCGTGTGCAATGCCGCGGAGAACAAGCTCGGCAAGATCGTCTCCTACGAGATGAGTGACTGGGACCGCACGATCGACGTGTCGCTCTCGGCGAACTTCTTTCTGGCCCGGCGCGTCCTGCCGGGCATGGTGGCGCGCAAGCGCGGCAGCATCGTGAACATCTCCTCGGTCGCGGGCTGGATCGGGAACCCGAACGAGAAGGACGGCGAGCCCGCGTACGCCGCCGCGAAGGCGGCGCTGTTCGCGCTCACGCGCAACATCGCGCACGAGGTCGGTCCGCACGGGGTCCGCTGCAACGCGATCGCGCCGGGGCTCATCTGGTCGCGCTTCGTCGAGAAGTTCGACGCCGATTTCCGGCCGCTGATCGCCGAGACCCCGCTGCGCCGCTACGGGCGTTCGGAGGACGTCGTCGAGGCGGTGATGTTCCTCGCCTCGGACCGCCGCTCGGGATTCATCACCGGCGAAGCGCTGAACGTCTCGGGCGGCTGGTACATGCGCCCGTGACTCACGACCGCGCGCAGACCGTTGCGCACGTGCTGGATCTCTGGGCGGCTCGGGCGCCGGAGCGCCTCGCGCTCGTTGGGCGCAGCGGGCGCTTCAGCTACGGCGAGCTCGACGCGGCCTCGAACCGAGCCGCGAACCAGCTCGCCGCGCTGGGCGTTCGCCCTGGCGATCGGGTCGCGGCGTGTCTGCCGAACGACGTCGACATCGTGATCGCGTTTCTCGGCACCGCGAAGCTCGGCGCGATCTGGGTGGGAATCTCGAAGCCGCTCGCGGCGCCCGAGAAGGCGTACTGCCTGCGCGATTCCGGCGCGCGCGTGATTCTCGCGCCGGCGGACGTGCTCGAGTCACTCGCCGCGCAGCGGGATTCGCTTCCCGAGCTCGCGCACGCGCTCGAAGTCTCTCCGGGAACCTTCGGCCGCAATGGCGACCAGACGCGGCCCGCGCTCGATCTCGCTGCGCACGCGCCGGCCGCGATCGCCTACACCAGCGGCACGACCGGCTTTCCCAAGGGCGCCGTGCACAGTCACCACAACCTGCTCCTGCCGGGCGCGGTCGCCGCGGCCTCGGGCACGTACGGACCCGAGCTGCGCCAGGGGGTGTTGCTGCCGCTCACCATCCTGAACCTGATGGTGCTGGGGCCGCTGGTCGCGTTCCAGGACGGCTCGGCGCTCGTCTGCATCGACCGCATCGACGCCGAGGGCGTGGCCGACTGGGTGCGGCGCGAGCACGTGGGTCACTTCGCGGCGGTGCCGACGATCCTCTACGACCTGCTGACTCACACCGGAGTGCGCCGCGAGGACCTCGCCTCGCTGCGCCGGCCCGAAGTGGGGGGCGCGGAGTGTCCCGAGGAGTTCCGGGCGCTGTACCGCGAGCGCTTCGGGAACGAAGTCACCATCGGCTATGGCATGACCGAGGCGCCGACCGCGGTGACTCGCTCCGACGGCAGCGCGGCGCCGCGGCCGGGCCTCTGCGGCAAAGCGCTGCCGCAGATCGAGATCCGCATCCTCGACGAGAAGGACCAGCCCGTGCCTCAAGGCGAGCTGGGCGAGATCTGCGTCGCGCCGGCGAGCGGCGGCCCGTGGGCTGGCGTCTACACCCCCATGCTCGGTTACTGGAACCAGCCCGGGGAGACCGAGAAGGCGCTGCGCGGCGGTGTCTACCACTCGGGCGACCTCGGCTTCATCGACGAGCGCGGCGATCTCTACATTCGCGGGCGCCGCAACGAGCTGATCCTGCGCGGCGGCGCGAACGTGTATCCGGCGGAGGTCGAGCGTGTGTTGGCGGAGCATCCGGCGGTCGCGGCGAGCGCGGTGCTCGGCCGGCCCGATACGCGCTTGGGTCAGCGCGTGGTGGCCGCGGTGCAGCTCGCCCCGGGCGCGAGCGCCGGCGCCGAGCAGCTCGCGGCGTTCGCGCGCGAGAGACTCGCGAGATACAAGGTCCCCGAAGAGATCGTGCTGGTCGCCGCGCTGCCGCGCAACGCGATGGGCAAGGTGGTGAAGCGCGAGCTCGAGCCGCTCTTCGAGCGCGCGCCGTGAGCGAGCGAGCCGTCGTCGGCCGCACGCTCGCGGAGTCATCCCCGGTCCAGCCCCGCGATCCACGTGCTCCGGCGGGCGCGCCGAACGTGGTCGTGATCGTGCTCGACGACCTCGGCTTCGCCCAGCTCGGCTGCTTCGGCTCCGACGTCGCGACGCCGGTGATCGACCGGCTCGCCGCCGGCGGCCTGCGCTTCAACCGCTTCCACGTCACGGCGATGTGCTCGCCCACGCGCGCGGCGCTGCTCACCGGCTGCAATCACCACGCGGTGGGCATGGGCTTCCTCACCGACATCCCGATGGGCTTCCCCGGCTACGACGCGCGCATCCCGCCGAGCGCCGCGACACTGGCGCGTGTACTCCGCGACGCCGGCTACGGCACGTTCGCCGTGGGCAAGTGGCACCTGGCGCCGCGCTGGGAGCAGACCGCGGCCGGCCCGTTCGAGCGCTGGCCGCTCGCCATGGGCTTCGAGCACTTCTACGGATTCCACGGGGGTGACACCAATCAGTGGACCCCCGAGCTGGTGCGAGACAACGGGTTCGTCGCGCCGCCGCGCACGCCCGAGCAGGGCTACCACCTGACCGAGGATCTGGTCGACGCGGCGATTCGGCGCATCCAGGACCTGCGCCACGCCGCGCCGAGGAAGCCGTTCTTCCTGTATTTCACTCCCGGCGCGGTGCACGCGCCGCATCAAGCGCCGCGCGCGTGGATCGAGCGCTATCGCGGCCGCTTCGACGCCGGCTGGGAGGATTGGCGCGCGCGGACCTTCGCGCGGCAGCTCGAGCTCGGCGTCGTGCCGCCGGGGACGCTGCTGCCCCCGCGACCGGCGTGGATCGAGGACTGGAAGACACTCTCGGCCGACGAGCGCGCCGTGTACGCGCGACTCATGGAGGCGTTCGCCGGCTTCCTCTCGCACACCGATGCCGAAGTCGGTCGGCTCGTCGCCTTCCTCGAGCAGCATGGGATCCTGGACGACACACTCGTTCTGCTGCTCTCGGACAACGGCGCGAGCGCCGAAGGCGGCCCGGGCGGCCTGTTCAACGAGCACAGCTTCATGTTGAACCGCGCCGACGAGGTGCGGCGCAGCGCGGCGCGGCTCGACGAAATCGGCGGCTTCCGCGCGTACAACCACTATCCCTGGGGCTGGGCCTGGGCCGGCAACGCGCCCTTCCGGCTGTGGAAGCGCTTCACCTGGCTCGGCGGCGTGCGCACGCCGCTGGTCGTGCACTGGCCGCGGCGCATCGAGCGCGGCGGCGCGCTGCGCGCGCAGTTCTGTCACGCGGTCGACCTGTTTCCGACGGTGCTCGAAGCCGCGGGCATCGAGCGACCCGCGAGCGTCGGCGGCGTGGCGCAGCGCGCCCTCGATGGCGCGAGTCTTTTGTCGTGCTTCGCGGCCGACGAGTCACCTGCGCCCCGCGACACGCAGTATTTCGAGATGCTCGGCAGCCGCGCGATCTATCACGCCGGCTGGAAGGCGACGACCGATCACGTCGGCAACCAGCTCGCGGTCGAGCGCGAGCTCGTCGCCGGGAGTCACGACTTCGACAAGGACCGCTGGTCGCTGTTCAAGCTGGAGGACGACTTCTCCGAGGCGCGTGATCTCGCGGCCGCGGAGCCCGAACGCCTGGCGAAGCTAGTCGCGCTCTGGTGGAGCGAAGCCGGTCGCAATCAGGTGCTGCCGCTCGAGGACGGCTTCCTCGCGCGCGCCGCCGCGCTCGTGCGTCCGATGTTCGGCTTCCGCCCCTCGGTCGAGCTCTGGCCGGGCGCGGGCGCGGTGTCGGAGGACGCGCTGCCGCCGCTGTTCGGTGGCTTCTCCGTCACCGCGGAGCTCGAGGTCGGGCGCGAGCCGGTCGAAGGCGTGATCGCGGCGCTCGGCGACTGGACGAACGGCTGGGCAATCTACTGTCTCTCGGGCCGCGCGGTTGCCGCGCTCAACGTTTGCGGCGAGGTGCACCGGATCGCGGCACAAGAGTCACTAGAGAGCGGCGCCCACTCTCTGCGCTTCGAGTTCGTGCGCCGGCCCGCGGGCGGCGGCAAGCTCACGCTGTCGCTGCGCGACCGCGTGCTGGCGGAAGGCGAGATCCCGGTGAATCTGCCGCTGCGCTGGCAGATCGGCGGCGCTGGCCTGCTGATCGGCCGCGACCGCGGCTTTCCGGTCTGCGACGACTACGCGCCGCCGTTCCCGTTCAGCGGCGTGCTGCAACGCCTGGTGTTGGAGGTCACGCGCCGGCCCCGTGGCGACGCCGAGCGCGGGGTCGCGGCTGCGCTGCGCCACGAGTGAGTGAGAGGTTCATGGCGGTTCTTCGGGTCGGTCACGTCGGAATCTGCGTCTCGGACATGGACCGCGCGCTCGCGTTCTACTGCGATCTCCTCGGCTTTCGGCCACTCACCGAAACCACCATCGCGGACCCGCTCTCGGCGCAGCTCTTGCGCTTGCCCGAGGTGGACCAGACGACGGTCTTCGTCGAGCGCGACGGCGTGCGCCTGGCGCTGTTCGCGTTTCGCAAGCCGAAGGCGCTCGGCTCGGGCCGCGTGCGCGCGATGAACGAGACCGGCATGGCCGCGCTGATGCTGCGCGTCGAGGGGCTCGACGCGCTGGTAGAGAAGGTCCGCGCCGCGGGTCACAGGGTGCTCGATGAGACACGCATCGAGCACCCGGCCTATCACTCGAAGCTGCTCTTCGTGTGCGACCCGGATGGGACGCTGATCGAGCTGATCGAGATCCCGGGAGATCCCTATGCGCCATTCGGAACTCCGTTCCGAAAGACTTCCTGAGAGGTGTAAGGGTCAAGACATGATCGTCTTCGACAAGTTCCTGATCGACGGCGAGTGGCTCGCGCCCGACGGGCGCGGTCACTTCGACGTACGCAATGCGGCGACCGAAGAGGTGATGGGCCGCGTGCCGGACGGCAGCGCCGTCGACGTCGATCGCGCGGTCGCCGCCGCGCGGCGCGCGTTCGAGCCGTGGGCGCACTCCCCGCCCGCCTTCCGCGCGGAGGTCCTGCGCCAGATCGCAGGCGGCATCCGCAAGCGCCGCGAAGAGCTCGTCGAGGTGATCATCGGCGAACTCGGCGCGCCGCGTCCGATGACCGAGCAGTTCATGGTCGACTTCCCGGCCAGTACGCTGCAGTTCTACGCCGATCTGCTCGCGACGTACCCGTTCGAGGAGCGCATCGGGAACTCGCTCGTGTTGAAGGAGCCGGCCGGCGTGGTGGCCGCGATCACTCCCTGGAACTACCCGCTACACCAGATCGTGGCGAAGCTCGGTCCCGCACTCGCGGCCGGCTGCAGCGTCGTGCTGAAACCCAGCGAGGTAGTGCCGCTCTC
>DATFUE010000342.1:0-2541 GCA_035261165.1 Myxococcota bacterium | reverse complement strand
CGTCGAGCATCGCGTGCCGTATCTCCCGGCCGAGTCCGACAGCGGAGTGTTCGGCGGAAACTCGAACTGGCGCGGGCCGGTCTGGCTGCCGGTCAACGCGATGATCATCCGCGCGCTGCTGCAGTATCACACCTACTACGGTAGTGACTTCAAGATCGAGTGCCCCACGGGCTCGGGACGGGCGATGAATCTGTATCAGGTCG
Source organism: Myxococcota bacterium (assembly GCA_035261165.1). Taxonomy (GTDB): domain Bacteria; phylum Myxococcota_A; class UBA9160; order SZUA-336; family SZUA-336; genus VGRW01. The sequence continues at coordinate 2,338 of DATFUE010000342.1, read as the reverse complement.
CCGAGGAGATCACGCGCCGAATGACCGCCCTCTTCCTGCGCGACGCGGACGGCCGGCGGCCGGTATACGGCAGGACGCGGAAGTTCCAGGAGGACCCGCACTGGCGCGACTACGTGCTCTTCTACGAGTACTTCCACGGCGACAACGGCGCCGGTCTCGGCGCGAGTCACCAGACGGGCTGGACGGGAATCATCGCGCGCGCGATGCACGTGTTCGCGACCAGCACGGCCGAGCAGTTCCTCGAGCTCGGCAAGCTGGCGGGGATCACGGAGGTCGCTGCGCCCGCGGATCCCGCCGGCCAGCGACGGCGCTGAGGCGGGCGGCGGTCGAGAGTCACTCCGCCGTCAGCGCTTCCAGAGCGCGAAGCCGCCGCGGAACGCGTTGGCATTGTCGCCGAGGCGCGCCCCCTTCGGCGGCTTGTCGAACAGGCGCGCGTTGCCGCCGCCGAGCACGACGTACTCCGCCCCGAGACTCGTCCCGAGCTCCCTGACGACGTCGGCGACGGCCTTGCGCCAGCGCTTCTTTCCCAGGCGCCGCAGCCCGCGCAGGCCGACGTAGTCCTCGTACGTCTTCCCCTTCTTGTACGGCAGGTGGGCGAGCTCCATCGGCGCGAGCTGTCCGGCCACGACCAGCGCCGAGCCCAGTCCGGTGCCGAGGCCGAGGAACAGCATGCGCCCGCCCTCGTAGCTGCCGAGCGCCTGCATCGCGGCGTCGTTGATCACGCGCACCGGCTTGCCGAACGCCTTGCGGAAGTCGAAACCGACCCAGCCCGGCCCGAGATTGTGCGGCTCGACGACCGGCTTGCCGTGCAGCACCGGACCGGGGTAGCCGATCGAGACCGCGGCGTAGCTCCAGTCGGGCGTGAGCTTCTTCACGGCCGCGACCATCTGCTTCGCGGTCAGCGTCGGCCCGGAGGCGACCTTGCGCGGCTCGCGCCGCCCGCTGACGAGCACCTTCACGTTCGTGCCGCCGACGTCGACGACGAGAACCCTGCGCCGCTTGCCGCGCATCGTGAGTCGACTAGCCGGCCTTCTCGAGCGCCGCGCCCTTCGCCTCGATCACCGCCAGGAGACCGTTCCAGGACTTCACGAACGCCGTGGCCCCTTCCTCCTGGAGCTGCGCGCCGAGCGCGTCGACGTCGACCCCCGCCGACGCGAACCTGGCCAGCACCGCCTCGCAGTCACCGCCGTCCGCCGGCAGCAGCGCGCCGATCGTGCCGTGATCCGCGAGCGCCTTCAGCGTCCCCTCGGGCATGGTGTTCACGGTGAGTGGCGCGGCGAGTGACTTGATGTACAGCACGTCCGAGGCGTTTGGGTCCTTGGTTCCGGTGCTCGCCCAGAGCGGCCGCTGCGGCCGCGCCCCGAGGTTGTACGCGCGCTGCCAGCGCGCGGAGCCGAGCAGGCCGCGCGCCGCCGCGTAGGTGCGCTTCGCGATCGCGATGCCGAGCTGGTTGCGCAGCTCCGGCGGCACCTTGCTCGCGACGGCGGCGTCCCAGCGGCTGATGAACAGCGAGGCGACCGAGTCGACGTTCGGCTGCAGCCCCGCGTCGATGCGCCGCTCGACGCCGCGCACGAATGCCTCTGCGGCCGCGAGATAGTGCTCGCGGGAGAAGAGCAGAGTCACGTTGATCGGCACGCCGGCGAAGATCGCCTCCTCGATCGCAGGCACTCCCTGCTTCGTCCCGGGAATCTTGATGAACAGGTTGGGACGCGCCGCGCGCGCGTGCAGGCGCTTGGCCGCGGCGAGCGTGCCGGCCGTGTCGTAGGCGAGCAGCGGCGAGACCTCGAGAGACACCCAGCCGTCGACGCCGTTCGTGCGCTCGTAGATCGGCCGGAACAAGTCGGCGGCGCGCGTGAGGTCCTCGAGCGCGAGCTCGAAGAACAGGTCCTCACCCGATTTTCCCGCGCGCCGCTTCTCGCGGATCGAAGCGTCGTACGCGGTGCTGTTCTTGATCGCGTTCTCGAAGATCGTCGGGTTCGAGGTCAGCCCGGTGACGGAGTCGTCCGCGATGTAACTCGCGAGCGTGCCCCGGTCGAGCAGATCGCGCGTGATGTTGTCGAGCCAGAGACTTTGACCGAGCTCGTGGAGCTGCCGCGTCGCCTTCATGGGGTCTCCTGGGGTAGCCTGCGGTCGGAAGGAACCAAGCCATGGATCGCGGCCACGAGCCTATCACCGCGCGCCCGGCGTGGCGTGCGCTGGAGGCGCACCATTCGGCGCTGAAGGACGTTCACCTTCGGCAGCTCTTCGCGGACGATCGGAAGCGCGGAGAGCGGCTCTGTGTCGAGGCTGCCGGCCTGCTCCTCGACTACTCGAAGAACCGGATCACCGACGACACGGT
>DATFUE010000341.1:0-3204 GCA_035261165.1 Myxococcota bacterium | reverse complement strand
CGGCCGCCGCGCAGCCGGGCCTCGCACAGGATCGGCGTCGAGAGGGCGACCCCCTGACCCGACTCGGCCGCGGCGAGCGCGATGGCGACGTGGTCGTAAGTCACCGCGCGCCGCGGCTGGAGCCCGTCGACGCCGGCGGCGCGCAGCCAGGCCTGCCAAGCGGCGGGAGTCTGCTCGACATGAATCTGTGTATGGCGCGCGAGGTCCGCGGGCTCGCGCAGAGGCGGGTCGGCGGCGGCGGCCAGCCCGGGGCTGCACACGGGGAAGAAGTCGAGCTCGACCAGCGGCTCGGAGTGCAGGCCCTCCCACGGACCGCGGCCGAAGCGGATCGCGACGTCGACGGCGTCGCGCGCGAAGTCCGCATAGCGGAGCGTCGCCTCGATCTCGAGCTGCACGTCGGGATGCGCGCGCTCGAAGTCGGGCAGGTGCGGAACGAGCCAGCTCGCGCTGAATGACTCGAGCGCCGAGACGCGCAGCGCGCGCAGCTTCGGGGCGAACGCCGCCTGCGCGGCGAAGAGTCTCTCGAGCGAGACGTCGACGACGGCGAGATAGCGGCGGCCCTCGTCGGTGAGCGCGAGGCCGGGGTTCAGGCGGCGGAACAGGCGCACGCCCAGGTGCTCCTCGAGCCCCTGGATCTGGCGCGAGAGCGCCGACGGCGAGAGGTGCAGCTCCGCCGAGGCGTCCTTGAAGCTCAGCGTGCGCGCGGCACACGAGAACGCCCGCAGCGCCGCCGTCGGGGGCAGGTCTCGGGACATGCCCCTAGATTACTCGCCCAGGAGCAGGGCGGTACCGAGCTCGAGCGCGCGCTCCGCGCGCGCGGTCGTGCCCAGCAGGATCAGGCGCGCGGCGCCGATCGCGCGCCGCACGATCTCCACCCCCGCGTAGCGGCGCGCGCGCGCGAGCACCGGGCGCTCGGGCGCGTAGCCGTCGACGAGGGCCCTCTCGCAGGCTTCGCAGGCGTTCGCGTCCCTCGTGCGCACGCGGTGCACGTGCACGTGCGCGAACGCCTGGCCGAGGTCGAACGCGGGATCGCCGACGTGCGCGATCTCCGCGTCGAGGAGCCGCGGCCGCTGGGCCTGCACCAGCACGTTCCCGGCCTGCACGTCGCCGTGAACCAATGACTCGCGAGACTCGTAGTAAGACGCCCGCAGCCCGATGATCGCCGCGCGCAGGCGCGGCTCAGCGAGCGACGCGTCGGCCAGCGCGCGCAGCCGCGGCTCGATCGGGAACTCGTTGGGCTCGAAGGGCAGGGTGAAGATGTGCTCGCCGTGGAGCCTGCGCATCTCGTCGTTCCCGAACTCGCGCACGAGCAGCGGCGCCTCGCTCGCCGTCGCGCGGTGCACGGCGCCGAGAAACTCGCCCAGCGCGAACAAGGTCGCGGGCTCGGCGCGCCCCGAGTCGAGCAGCGCGTCGAGTCTCTCCGCGGGACTCACGTCCTCCATCACCAGCGTGCGCTCCGGCTCGTCGAACAGGACGACCCTCGGCAGCACGCGCGCCTGGCCCGGCACCATGCGCCGCAACACCGCGCCGTAGCGCGCCTCGAACACGATGCGCACCGGATCGACCCGATACTCCGGGAAGCGCTCGAGCGCGGGCCGCGCCTGCTTCACGATCACGCGCGCGCCGTCGGCGGCAATGACTCGCCGCACCCAGTTGATGTTGCCGTCGCCCGCCGCCTCGACGCGCGCGCCGGCCGCGCGCAACACCCCGCGCGCCTCGAGCCACGCGGGCAGGCCCGCGTCGTCGAGCGCGGTCAAATCGTGGTCACGCTCCCGCCGTCGACGGGTAGCACGGAGCCGGTCACGTAAGCGGAAGCGCGCGAGGCCAGATAGATCGCGGTGCCCGCCATGTCCTCGGGCTCGCCGATGCGGCCGCGGGGGTTCTGCTTCTTGATCATCTCGCCGAAGCGATCGAGCGTCGCCTTCATCATCTGGCTCTCGAACGGCCCCGGCGCGATCGCGTTCACGTTGATGTTCTCGGGGGCGAGCTTGCGCGCGAGCACGCGCGTCAGGTGGTGCAGGCCGGCCTTCGCGGCCGAGTACGGGTAGGTCTCGAGAATCGGCACGTGCAGCCCGTCGATCGACCCGATGTTGATCACGCGCGCGGGGTCCGCGTGCGTCGCGGCCTTGCGCATGAGCGGCAGGAGATCGCGGGTCAGGAAGAAGATCGACTTCAGGTTCAGGTCCATGACCTTGTCCCAGCCGGCCTCGGGGAATTGGTCGAGCTCCGCGCCCCAGTTCGCGCCCGCGTTGTTCACCAGGATGTGCAGGCCTTGCTCGCGCTTCTCGAGCTCGCGCACCACGACGGCCGCGCCGTCGAGGGTGCCGAGATCGGCCGGGATCGCGACGCACTCGCCGCGCCCTGCCAGCTCGCGCTCGGCCTCCGCACATGCGTCCTTCTTGCGCGAGCAGATGTAGGTGCGCACGCCGTTCTCCACGAACCCGCGCGCGATCATGAATCCGATCCCGCGCGTGCCGCCCGTCACGAGGGCGACCTTCCCTTTCACCGAAAACAGCTCGTCGAGCTTCATCGCATCTCCGTTCCCTATGTGCAGCCGAGGCCAATGTGCAGCCGAGGCAGCCGCGCGGACGCGGCGGGGCGCGCGCATCGTACCCGACCGGGGATGTAGAATGGCCTTCAAATCGGGAGGGTAGGGATGCCCGAGTTCTGCAAGACCGAACGCGACGGGCACGTCTTCACCGTGACGATGAACCGCCCCGACGTGATGAACGCGCTGCATCCGCCGGCCAACCGCGAGCTGTCCGCGGCCTGGGACGAGTTCGAAGCCGACCCCGAGCTCTGGATCGGCATCATCACCGGCGCCGGCGACCGCGCGTTCTCGGCCGGCAACGATCTGAAGCACCAGGCCAGCGGCGGCGACATGCGCGGCCAGCCCGAGAAGGGCTTCGCGGGACTCACTTCGCGCTTCGGCATGACGAAGCCCGTGATCGCGGCGGTGAACGGCGTGGCGATGGGCGGCGGCTTCGAGATCGCGCTCGCGTGTGACTTGATCGTCGCGTCCGCGGAGAAGGCGTTGTTCGCGCTGCCGGAGCCGCGCGTCGGGCTCGCGGCGCTCGCCGGCGGCTTGCAGCGCCTGCCGCGCATGGTGCCGCTGAAGCAGGCGATGGGCATGATCCTCACCGGCCGGCGCGTGTCCGCCCAGGAAGGGAAGGAGCTCGGCTTCGTCACCGACGTCGCGCCGCA
>DATFUE010000340.1:0-10846 GCA_035261165.1 Myxococcota bacterium | reverse complement strand
AGGTTCACCAGGATCTGGCGCACCCGCGTCGGATCGGTCGAGATCGTCGGCGGCGCGCTGGCCAGCGGCTCGACGATCAAGCGCAGGCGCTTTTCCTCCGCGCGCTGGCGCAGCAGCTCCGCGACGTCGTCCGCCATCTCCGCCGGCGAGCACGGGCGCAGCTCGAGTTGCAGCCGCCCCGACTCGACCTTGGCCGCGTCCAGCACGTCGTCGAGGATGCGCAGGAGATGCTCGCCGTTGCGCTTTATGGTGCGCAATGCGGCGGTGCCGCGCGCCTCACCCGCACCCTCCGCGTCGACCAGGAGCTCGTCGGAGTAGCCGAGGATCGCGGTCATCGGCGTGCGTATCTCGTGACTCATCATCGCGAGGAAGTCGGACTTGGCCTGAGTCGCGGTCTGTGCCTCGCGGCGCGCGAGCTCGGCCGCCTGCCGCGCATGGTGCAGGTTGGCCAGAATCAAGCGCTGCGCCTGGCTCGCCGCGGCGCCGAGCCCAGCGGTCACGATCGAGAACGCCACCACGACCTCGACCGGCAAGGTCGTGCCCTCGGGGAGCACCCAGGTCCCCGCGAAGTAGATCGACGCGGTGCTCGCGCCGACCCCGAGCGACAGCGTCGGCTTCCAGGGCGCGAACGCCGCGAGCGTGACCGGACCCATCAGCGCGAGAATGGCATACGGGTTCTCTCCCGTCGGCGATTGCAGGCCGGCGAGCGCGATGTACCCGTTGACGACCGAGGCGAGCGCGAAGAGCAGCAGCTCCGGATTGCGCCTACCGAATTCTGTGTAGGTCAGGCCGATGGTCGCCCAGATGAGTGGCTGGGCGACGAGCGTCATGTAGAGCACGCGATCGAACAGCCAGCCGCCGAAGCTGGCCTGCAGCAGGCAGACCACCGGCCCCGCGACGGCGAGCGAGACGCCGAGCAGTCGCGTGCCGATCTGGATCGCGCGGGGCAAGCCGGGAAGCTCGGCCGCGGCCACGGGTCGCAGGTAGCCGCGGATGCGCTCCTTCACCCGTCCGGCTCCGCGCCGTGCTTCTCGAGCAGCTCGCGCACGAGCCCGAGCAGGCGGCCGCGATCGATCGGCTTGGAGAGATACTCGTCACAGCCCGCTGCAAGACACTTGTCGCGATCGCCGGCCATCGCCTGGGCAGTGAGCGCGAGGATCGGGGTGCGCACGCCGTCGCGGCGCAGCGCCGCCGTCGCCTCGTAGCCGGTCATCAGGGGCATCTGCATGTCCATGACGATCAGCCCGTAGGAAGTTCCCGCTTCTTGCGCCGCGAGTGTCTTCTCGCAGGCGATCTGGCCGTCGTTCGCGAGGTCGACCTCGAGGCCCGCGCGCCGCAGGATGCTCGAGATCAACGCCTGATTGTCGGGGCCGTCCTCGGCGACGAGCACGCGGCCCGACAGCGGCTCGAGCTCGCGCAGCGCGGGGCGCGCCAGCGCGGGAGTCGTCGGCCGCAGCACGTTGCCCGCCAGCGTGTCGACCATGTGCACGCCGTCGAGCGGCCCGGTCGCGAGGGCCGCGCGGAACACGCTGCCGCCCGCGTTCGAGCTCTCGACCGTGATGTCTCCGCCGAGCAGGCGCGCGAGCGCGCGCGAGATCGTGAGTCCCAAGCCCGTGCCGCCGTGGCGGCGCGTGAGCGAGGCGTCGGCCTGCGCGAAGGCCTGGAAGATGCGCGCGGAGTTCTCGGGCGCGAGCCCGATGCCGGTGTCGACGACGTCGATCGCGAGCCGCGAGCCGGCTCGTTCGCCGCTCGCCGGCAGGAGCTCGAGGCGCAGAGTGATTCCGCCGTGCTCTGTGAACTTGATCGCGTTGCCGACCAGGTTGACCAGAATCTGGTGCATGCGCGTCGCGTCGGAGTGAATCGATTCGGGCACCGACCCGCGCAGGCGGACGTCGAGCCGGAGCTGCTTCTCGAGCGCGCGCGGGCGCAGCAGCGCAACCACGTCCGCGACGACGCGCAGCGGCGCGCAGGGCACGTTCTGGACCGTGAGCTTGCCGGCCTCGATGCGCGCCAGGTCGAGGATGTCGTTGACGATCGCGAGCAGGTGATGGCCGTTGCGCTTCACGGTGAGCAGCGCGGGATCGGGGCCCACCGCCTCTCCGGTGCGCGCCGCTTCGTCGATCAGCTCGTCGGTGAACCCGAGGATCGCGGTGAGCGGCGTCCGAATCTCGTGACTCATGTTGGCGAGGAACTCGGACTTCGCCTTGTCCGCAGCGAGCGCCGCGTTGCGGGCGGCGTCGGCCGCCGACCGCGCGCTCGAGAGGGAGCCCCAGGCGAGCCGATGACTGCGACTCGCGAACGCGCCGGCGACTCCGGCCGCGCACACGGTCGCGATCGGCGCCGGCGCAAGGCCGCTCGCCAGCGCCTCGACGCAGGCCATCGCCGCTGCCAGAACCAGCGCGAACTCCGCGCGCCACGGCGCGAACGACGCAACGATCATCGGCGCGAACAGCGCGGCCCAGTGCAGAGCGCCGGCGCTCCCGGGCGCGGCCGCCGCACCGAAGATCAGCGCCGCGTTGCCCAACACCAGCTCCGCGCAAAGCAGCACCTCCGGCTGACGCCGTCCGAGGTCGCTGCGCGAGAGCGCAAAGCACGCCCAGATGGCGGCCTGCGTGACGATCTGCAGCGCGATCGCGTTCGCCACCGGCACGCCCGCGTGCAGCGCGAGCGCAAGTGACAGGGGCAGCAGGAAAAGCACGTAGACGAGCGCCGCTACCCGCACCCCGCGCGCGAGGAGCCGGTCCAAATCCGGGAGCTCTGCATCGCCGCTCGGGGCGATGAATCTCTGCCAAAGACGGGTCACGGGCCTTCCGCGCGGCTCGCCGCGCCGCCCATCTCTATCGGCTACGTGGATGCCCGAGTTGCGTCGCCCGACCCCGCTTCCTGAGGCGATGGTGTCGCAGCTGTGCTGGAACTTGCAGCTCTAGAGCCCAAAGACGCGCAGGGCGTTCTCGCGCAGGAACTTCGGCCAGACATGGTCACGAAACGGGACGTGCGGCATGTCCGCGAAAATTCGCTCCAGCGAGAGACCCATCGGGAAGTAACCCGCGTACATCACCTTGTCGGCGCCGCGCGTGTTCGCGAAGTCGATGATGTCCTTCGGATAGTGCTTGGGCGCGAACGCCGAGGTCGAGTAGTAGAGGTTCGGCCACTTCAGCATCAGCTTCACCGCGAGCGCGGTCCAGGGCTCGGCGCCGTGGCGCATGACGAACTTCAGCTCGGGGAAGAACCAGCACACCTCGTCGATGCGCTCGACGTGCTGCGGCGCCATCGGGAGGCGCGGGCCGGGCACGCCGCTGCACACGCAAATGGGCAGGTCGAGCTCGACCGCCTTTGCGTAGATCGGATAGAAGCGCTTGTCGTCGATCGGCACTTGCGGGCACAGGCCCGACGGAAACGCGGTCAGCGCCTTCAGCGCGAAGCGATCGCGCAGCGCCACGATCTTGCGCACCTCGTCCATGCCGTTGTTCGGATTCACCTCGTAGCTGGCGAAGAAGCGCTCGGGATACTCCTTGAGCGCACGGATCGACGCCTCGGCGCCGTCGTCGACCGAGATCATCGCGCGCTCGATGCCGTGCTTGTCCATCTCGGCGACGACGAGCTTCAACAGGTCCGCGCCCGGCTCGAAGCCGGGGATGTTCCGGAACATGTACTGCGCGGGCATCTTGAATTGCTCGCGGCTCTCGCGGTCGCGCAACAGCGGCTTCATGAACTCGTACCAGCGGCTGGTGTCGTCGGTCGGGATCGCGAGCATCAAGTCGATGACACCGATCCCTGTAGGCATCCCCATGTGCGGCTCCTCCGCTTGCCATTCTGGCACGCGCGCTCATAGCATCGCAGCGGGATGGGACCACTCGCGGGACTGCGCATCGTGGAGATCGCCGGCATCGGGCCCGGGCCGTACTGCGCGATGCTGCTCGCGGACATGGGCGCCGAGGTGCTGCGCGTCGAGCGGCCCGCGAAGCTGGGCGCGGGCGACGCGCGCTTCGACCTGCTGTCGCGCGGTCGGCGCTGCATCGCCGTCGACTTGAAACAGCCTGCGGGTGTCGAGACAGTCCTGCGCCTGGTCGAGCGCGCCGACGGGCTCACCGAGGGCTTCCGCCCCGGCGTGATGGAGCGCCTCGGGCTCGGGCCGGACGTCTGCCTCGCGCGCAATCCGCGGCTGGTCTACGGGCGCATGACCGGCTTCGGACAGAGCGGACCGCTGGCGCAGGCCGCGGGTCACGACATCAACTACATCGCGCTCGCCGGAGCGCTCGGTCCGATCGGACGGCGCGGCGCGGCGCCGACTCCGCCGCTGAATCTCGTCGCTGACTTCGGCGGCGGCGGTCTCTTGCTCGCTTTCGGGATGACCTGCGCGTTGCTCGAGCGCGCGCGCTCGGGCGTGGGGCAGGTCGTCGACGCGGCGATGGTGGACGGCGCGGCTGCGCTGATGACCGTCTTCCACGGCGCGCAGCAGTCCGGGTTCTGGAGCGAGGAACGCGGCACGAACCTGCTCGACAGCGGCTCGCACTTCTACGATGCGTACGAGACCGCGGACGGCGAGTTCGTGTCGATCGGGGCGATCGAGCCGCAGTTCTACGCGGAGCTGCTGAAGCGCATCGGCGTCGACGCCGACTCACTGCCCGCGCAGCTCGACCGCGCGCGCTGGCCCGAGGCGAAGGAGACGCTCGCCCGCTTGTTCAAGACCCGGACGCGCGCCGAGTGGTGCGCGCTGCTCGAGGGCAGCGACGCGTGCTTCGCGCCCGTGCTCTCGATGTCCGAGGCGCGGCGCCACCCGCACAACGTCGCGCGCGGCGCGTTCGTCGAGGTCTCCGGCGTCGCGCAGCCGCGGCCCGCGCCGCGCTTCAGCCGCACCGACTCGGAGATTCAGCGCCCGCCCGCGCGCGTCGGCGAGCACACCGACGAGGCGCTCGGCGACTGGGGGTTCTCCGCGCGCGAGCTCGAGGAGTTACGAGAGCGAAAGGCGATCGGGTAGACGCGGCGAGGGCCGCCCCGAGCCGCGTCTGCAAGCGGCGTAGCCCCGCGCAGCGAGGCGCAGCCGAACGAAGTCATCGGGTGAGCAGCTTCTCTTCGACGAAGCGCTGAATCGACCGCCCTTCGGGCGCCGAGACATCGCTGAACACGAGTGCCGTCTCGCTGACGCGGCGATAAACGGTGCGGCCGGAGAGTTCGACCCGGCCGAAGGTTCCCAGATCGAAGTCCAGGGTCACCTGCTCGCCCGCCCCCGGCGGCGGCTCTTCGCGCCACAGGAGACAGCCGTCGCGCGAGAGTGAGACCACCTGGGCATCCCAGTTTCCCTTGTCGCCGCGGCAGTGCGCCGCCAGGTTCGTCGCGACGCGCGCGCTCGCGCGCGGAGTCGGCTCGAGCGCGAGCTGCAGCACGCGGTAGAGCGTGTGAAACGGCGCGGGGCGTTCGACCAGGCCGACGATCGTCGCGCGCGTCGGGTGTGGCGCGCCGCGGGGCGCGAGCGCGATCCAGGGCGTAGCGGGCGGGATGCCGACGCCGTCGCACTCGAGATCCGCGATCGCGAGCCTCGGCGCGTTCTCGACGCTCTGCGACATCTCCGCCCAGCGCTCGCCGGAGACGATCGAGTAACCCGAGCGCGAGAGCGTGATGCGGGCGAGCGGCGCGTAGCTCTCGGGCGGCGCGAGTGACAGAATGAGGGGCGCGGCTTTTCGACTCACCGCACTTCTTGTCGGAGGCGAAAGCACGGCGATTTAGCCGGGTTGCACCGATCGGTGCAGGCCAGCGGCGGTCAGCGCATCACAGCCCCGCCATCGACGACGAAGGACTCGCCGGTGACGAACGACGCGCGGTCCGAGCACATCCAGACGACCGCTTCCGCGATCTCGTCGGGGGTGCCGAAGCGGCCGCCCGGTTGGCTCGCGAGGATGCGCTCCGCGATGCGCGGGTCCTTTGCCAGGTGCGCGCGCAGCGCCGGCGTGTCGACGCTACCCGGACAGATCGCGTTGATGCGAACCCCCGTGCGCGCGTTCTCGAGCGCCGCGGTCTTCGTGAGTCCCAGCACGCCGTGCTTCGCGGCGGCGTAGTGCGCGAGACCTGCGACGGCGATGAGCCCCGCGCCGGACGCGGTGTTCACGATCGCGCCGGCGCGCTGCCGCTGCATGACCGGAATCTCGTACCTCATGCAGTAGAAGACGCTGCTGAGGTTCAGCGCGATCACCGCGTTCCAGTCCGCGGTCGTGATCTGGTGCGCCGCCCCGCCCTGCCCCGGGCCACCGGCGTTGTTGTGCGCGCAGTCGAGGCGGCCGAAGACGTCGACACAGTTTTGGATCAGCGCCGCGACCTCGCTCTCCTGCGTGACGTCGCAGCGCTTCGCGCGCGCCTCGCCGCCCGCGGCTGCGATCTCCTTCGCGACCGCCTCGCAGCCGGCGGCGTCGACGTCGGAGACCATCAGCTTCGCGCCCTCGCGCGCGAACGCGAGCGCGCAGGCGCGGCCGATGCCCGCGGCCGCGCCCGTGACGAGTGCGACCTTGCCGCTCACGAGACCCGCGCCGCTCACAGTGCCACCGTCGCCGTGCCGACCACGGGTGACTCGTGCGCTTCGTTCTGAATCGTGAGGTCGATCACCACCGTCTTCTCGGCGTCGTTCTTCTCGGTGACCACGCCGGTGGCGCGGGGGCTCGAGTCGACGAGCACGGGCGCGCGAAAGACGGTGTCGATGCGCACGATGCGCGCGCCGGGAGCCCAGCGGTGGATCAGGGCCGCCAGGATTCCCTGACTCATGATTCCGGGGACGATCGCCCCCGGCAGACCTTCCTTGCGCGCGGCCTCGTGGTCGTGGAAGCGTGGGAACGTCATCCCCGCGGCGCGCGTGAAGCGGCGCACGTTGGCGAGCGAGACGTCCGCGTCGACCGCGGGCAACTCCTCGCCGAACTCGACGTCCGCGTAGCTCTGCCCGCTCATCTTCACGACCTCGAGCGCTGGACCATGCGCCAGTCCACGATCGAGACCGGCTCGCCGCGCTGATTGGAGAACTCCATCCGGTGCACGATGAACAGCATCGTCCCGGAGCGACCCGTCTTGGTGTAGATGTCGTGGATCCGGCTCTTGGCGAGGATCTTGTCGCCCGGCCGGATGGCAGCGATCACGCTGACGCACTTGCCCGCGTCGAAGCCGAAGCCCTCGGAGAAGCGCGGGAAGTCGTCGGGCAGCACGCGCCGCCCGACGTAGCGCGAGGTGAAGTTCGGGACCGCGCGGAAGTCTGGGTGACTCGGGTCGGTGTAGTGAGCCGCCGTCTCGCCGCAGGCCAGAGCGAAGTCGCGCAGATCCTCGGCCTGGATCTCGAACTCCGCGGTGTCGAAGGTCGACCCCGCCCAATCGCGCTTCAGCTTTTCGACGTCGATTTCCACGAGATCGCCTCGAACTCCCCCGCGCGCAACGCGTCGACCAGGTCTGCCGCGCCGTGGATCGGCGCGGGGAACCGGGTCGCGCAACGCCCGATGTGACTCACGATGTGCGCGTCGCTGCCGCCGATACCGCGGTAGCCGCGCTCTTCCGCCAGGCGCAGGGCGCGCTCGTCCTCGGACGCGCGGCTGCCGCCGTTGCGGGTCTCGATCACGCTGACTCCCTCGACCGGCCCGTGCGCCTCGAAGTGCGCGCACATGCCGACCCGCGGCCGCCCCGGATGGCAGGGAACGGCGATGCCGCCGCAGCGCTCGGCCTCGCGCAGCACGGTCGCCAGCGGCAGGTCGATGCGCGCGAAGTCGAACGCGCGCTGCATCGCCTCGTTCACGCCGAAGACGAGCACGTGGCCGTAGTCGGTCTCGACCTCGCTCGCCTTCAGGATCGCGAGGCCGTACTCTCCGGCGAGTGACTCGTAGTCCGAGCTCGCGTCGAACTGGCGGTGCTCGGTGAGCACGAAGCCGTCGAGCGGGATCTCGCGTTTGCGGATCCACTGACAGTAGTTCTCGACCTTCGCGCGCCCGTCGTCGGACATGATCGAGTGATTGTGCAGGTCGAGGATCATGCCGGCCGGAAGACCGGCACGCCGAGCCCATCGCTGCCGGTCCGGAACTCGGCGCGCACGGGCTGGCCGATGCGCACGTCGTCGGGCGCGCAGCCGACCAGGTTGGTGAGCAGGTGCGGCCCCTCCTCGAGCTCGACGTACGCGAGCACGTAGGGGGTGGCGTCGCGGAACGGCGGCACCTGGTTCTGCTCGGTCACGGTGAAGGTGTACACGGTCCCGCGGCCGGACGCGACGAAGTGCTCGATCGCGCCGAAACACTTCGCGCATTGTGCCCGCGGCCGATGCTGGACCGCCTTGCACGCGCGGCAGCGCTGCAACACCAGCTCGTGTCGGCCCGCGCCCTCCCAATAGCCGCGCGTCTCCCAATCGGCGACCGGTCGCGGGTGCTCGATCTCGCGCGCCATCGCTAGCCCCTCGCCAGGATCAAGGTCGCGCCGCTGTGCGCGACGCCGAGTGTTCCGCCGGTGCCGTGTGCGAGCGCGATGCCTGCGTTCGCGACCTGCCGCTCGCCGCATTCGCCGCGCAGTTGCTTCGCGGCCTCGATCACCAGGAAGATCCCGCGCATGCCCGGGTGGTTGGACGAGAGGCCGCCGCCGTCGGGATTCAGCGGCAGGGCGCCGCCCAAGCCGATGCGCCCGCCCGAAACGAAGGCTCCGCCCTCGCCCGGCTTGCAGAAGCCGAGATTCTCGAGGGTGACCAGCACGGTGATCGTGAACGAGTCGTAGATCGCACACAGGTCGACGTCGTCGTGACTCACCCCGGCCATGCGGAACGCCTGCGCCCCGGACTGCTTCGCGGCGATCGACAGCAAGTCGGGCGCGCCGACCTCCTGGTGACAGACCGACTCGCCGCAGCCGAGCAGGAGGACCGGGCGCTTCCTCGCGTCGCGCGCGCGCTCGGCGCTGGTCACGACCACCGCGCCGCCGCCGTCGCTGATGATGCAGCAGTCCAGCAGGTGCAGAGGGCGCGAGATGATCCGGCTCTCCAGCACGTCGTCGACCGTGATGGGCTTCCGCATCTTGGCGTTCGGGTTCAGGCCCGCGTGGCGGCGCATCGTGACCGCGATCTCCGCCAGCTGCGCCGAGGTCGTGCCGTACGCGTGCATGTGGCGCTGCGCGACCAGCGCATAGCTGCCGACGGTCGTGAGTCCGTACGGCGAGACGAACGAGGCGCCCGCGTCGCGGCCGCCGCCGAGGCCCGTGCCGATCGCCATGGCGTTCGACGCCGCGGTGCTGCCGTAGAGGATGAGCGCCACCTCGCACAGCCCAGCGTGAATCGCCGCAGCCGCGTGACTCACGTGCGCCACGAACGACGATCCGCCGATGTTCGTTCCGTCGAGATGGCGCGGCTTCACGTCGAGATACTCGGCGAGCGACACGACGCCCATCGCACCCATCGACATGCTCGCCGCGAACAGGCCGTCGACGTCGCGGAGCTCGAGGCCGCAGTCCTCGAGCGCGCCGCGCGCGCACTCGGCCATGATCTGGAACTCCGTCTTGTCCGGCGCCCAGCGGGTCGGGTGCTCGTAGACGCCGGCGATCGCGATCTGCCCCGAGAGACTCATCGCGGCAGGCTCGCGAGGAATTCGAGCACCGCCTCGGCGAGCGCCTCGGGCGCGACCAGCGCCACCCGATGGCCGCACTCGGGAATCACGACCTTGCGTGCCCCGGGGATGCGCGTCGCGAGCAGCTCTGAGGACGCTCGAGTCTCCGTGTCTTCCTCGCCGACCACGACCAGCGTCGGGCATGCGACGCGCGCGAGGTCGCTCTCGCGGTCGAAGGCGCGCACCGCGAGCATGTTCTGGTACGCGACGCGGGGATCGGTCTTCAGATCCTCCATGAAGCCGCGCCGCAGCATCTCCGGCGTCGCGGAGGCGGGATAGTCGGCGCGGTTGAACTCGCGCCGCGCCTTACCCTCGGTGATCAGCCGCTGCTTCTCGAGAACCTCGTCCGAGACGGCCAGGCGCGCGCCGCTCGCGACCAGCACGAGCGCACGCACGAGCCGCGGAGCCGCGAGCGCGGTCTCCAGCGCGACCATCCCGCCCATCGAGCCGCCGAGCAAGACACAGCGCTGGACCCCGAGCTTGCCGAGCAACGCGCGAGCGTGCGCGCCGATCCGGGAAATCGAGCCCAAGTTGTCGAGGCTCCCGGAGCGCGCGTGTCCCGGAAAGTCGAACGCCAGCGGGCTGTGCGCCTTCCCGAGCCGTTCGAGCACGTCCGTGAACAGACCGCTGTTCCCGCCCGCGCCGTGCATGCACACGACGGTTTCTCCGCGCGACAGGTCTGGCGGCGCCTCGGGCAACGTCGTCGGGCCGACGTGGCGAACGAAGGTCGCGATCCCGTCGACCTGGACGTACTTCTCCGGCACCGGACGAGCCTACCCGTTTCGCTCCCGCCCGTTCAACCCTGCAGCGCCGGGCCGTGCCGGGTCATCCACTCGCCCAGCGCCTTCTGCGCCTCGGGGTCCAGGTCGTCGTGCAGGAGCGCGATGCGGTCGCCCTCGAAGCGCGCGGTCTCCAGGCCGGAGATCACGAGATTCGGCAGACCCTTTTTGGTGTAGGTCACCGACCATTTCATGGTGACCGTGTCACCCTTCGCGGCCGGCTTCGCGAAGTCGAGCGTGCGGCTGTCCATGCGCCGGTCGAAGTTGTCGACGGCGGTCTTCAGCTTGGCGAGCAGCGCCTCGCGACCGCGCGCCGCCGGCTCTCCGTCGTAGATCGCGTCGGGCGAGAAGTACGGCTCGAGGCGCGACCAGTCGTCGTCGACGAAGCTCTCCTCGAAGGCGTCGGCGTACTCTAGATAGCGGTCCAGGATGCTCATTCGCGATCCTCCTCCAGGGTGACCCGAGCATCAG
>DATFUE010000339.1:0-7418 GCA_035261165.1 Myxococcota bacterium | reverse complement strand
ATGCCGACCAGAGAGGTCGAGTGGAGAGGCGAGCCGGGCCCCCCGCCGATGGCCCGCACGATGGTCTGATACATCACGAGCGGGCCATTGGGGTCGATTGCGGAGTTCGCGAACCCTCCTTCCAGCAGGATCACGCTCGGCGCCGCGTTCTGGAGCAGGAGCTCGTTGTCGAACACCTCCATCACAAGGCCACTGTTTTGGGGGGTCCCACCGCCCACGAATTCGCCGATCTCGCCCTGTATCGCAGCATCGGGGCCAATCGGCGGGCGGTGAAGGGTTCCGTCGGGGTAATAGGGGCTAGGAAAGTAGTAGAGCCCCCAGTTCGGGTAGACGGTCCCACCCACGTCGAACTCGCCTTGGCCGTCACTTCGAACGTTCGCATCGTCGTATTCGGCGTATCCCGAGAAACGCGTCCCGATCTGGATCGAACCCCCGAGCGCGGTCTCGGACTCGGCGAGCGAAAGGGGCGTCCCGACGCCGTATTGCGACTGGGGACCATACACACCGCTGATGCTCTCGACGGACCCGGCGAAATTGACACGAACCGTGACGCCGAACGCCGACTGACTCGTGACCGCCAACACCGTTGCCACTGCGTAGATCGCTGCGCGCATGACTCCCTCGCTATCCGAAGTATGACATGCTGGACGTCGAGGTCTGCTTGGTCTTCAAGGCGAGCGCGGCGGTGGCGAGCATTGCGAGTATCAGCGCCAGGAACGGAGTTGGGTGCGCGCGTGCGACGCATTGGCCAGTGGAGCTGAGCGGGATCGAACCGCCGACCTCCTGAATGCCATTCAGGCGCTCTCCCAGCTGAGCTACAGCCCCAAGTCTCTGGATCCGCGTCGCGGCGCGCCGCGGATGGGGCGAGGTTAGGCGGGGGTCCAGAGAGGGTCAAGCTGGCCTGCTAGACTGCGCGCGCGCGCCGGAGTGGCGGAATTGGCAGACGCGCGCGACTCAAAATCGCGTGCCCAAAAGGCGTGAGGGTTCGAGTCCCTCCTCCGGCATCGCGGCGAAGCGCGCGAAGGCGCCTTCCGACTCACTCGAGGCCGATGACCCACCCCGGCGCCGGCTCGGAGGGCCTGCTCAGCTGAGCGCGAGCTGAAGGTCGTCGGTTCGATTGTCGAAGAGCAGCGGAACGGGGCACGCGGAACAATGGCCATCCACAAGGTCGTGGTTCGATACCAGGACGGGCATCTGTTGAAGGGGTCGACCTCGGACTTCTTTCCGAACAAGGACCTCTTTCACGTCTCCCCAGCGGACGCCCCGCCAGGGGCCAAGCTGATGGAGATCCGGTTCGGCGAGCTCAAGGCTCTGTTCTTCGTGCGCGACTTCGCCGGAAAGCCACGCCCGCAAAAGGACCCGATCGAGCCCCAGGCTTCCCTACCCGGCGCTGGGAGAAGGATTCGCGTCATGTTTCGGGATGGCGAGATCCTCGTCGGGACTACCAACGGCTACCAACCCGACCGGCTCGGGTTCTTCCTCGTCCCGGCGGACCCCGACTCGAACAACGAGCGTTGCTTCGTCATCTCGTCGGCCACCCAGCAAGTGGCGCTGCTCTAGATCAGGGCGCATCCGACCAGACGCACTGAGACACACGGCCCCAGGTACGCGAAACCTCGCGTGCCCGAAAGGCCCGAGATTCAGGGCGCCCGCGCGCCGACCGAAGACGAGAGCAGGTCGGTCGATGAAGCAGCGCACCCCCAAGGCGACCAAGGCCGAGCAGCGGGCGCGCGCACTGCTCGAACAGACGGCTTCCGCCAGTGGCGAGTCGTTCTTCTCCGCGTTGGTGCGCGGCCTCGCCCGGGCCCTCGGGACGCGTTTCGCGTCGCTGGGGATGGTGCGCGGCGACGACGAGATCGAGTGTCTCGCGCTCTGGGATGGCGAGCAAGTCGTACGCGGCGCGCGCTACCGAATGTCGGACACACCCTGCTCGGTCGTCGCGGAGGAGGGATACTGCGCCGTTGGCGACGAAGTCGCTGGCCGGTACCCGAATGGCTCCCTGCTCGCAGAGCTCGGCGTGCGCGGCTACGTCGGCATCGCGATTCGCGATCCGGAGGGCCGGCTGCTCGGCGTGCTGAACGCGATGCACGACGGGCCGCTGCCCGCCTCCGCGCGCGGCCGCGAGCTGTTGCAGAGCTGCGCCAATCGCGCGGCGATCGAGCTCGCGCAGATGCGCTCGCCGGCGGCGCTCGAGGCGAGCGAGGCGCTCGCGCGCGGGATCCTCGAGTCGATGACGGACGCGATTCTGGTCGTGCGCTCGGACGGCACGGTCGCGTTTCACAACGGCGCGGCGTGCGAGCTCTTCCGCATCGATGCGCACGGCATGGCGCGGGCGGCGCTGTCACAGCTGCTTCCCGAGCTCGAGCACGCGGCGGCGGAGATCGGCGACGGAGACGCTTCGGAGTCGTACCGGCGGCGCGTGAACATCGAGCTCGCGGCGAACACGCGCGATGGCGAGACCATTCACGTGGCGGTGACGATCGGCGCCTTCGAGCTCGCGGGCGAGCGCCTGCGCACCGTGGTGCTGCGCAACGTCGAGCGGCGCCGGCGCGAGGAGCAACGGCTGCGCGGCTACGCACGCGCGCTCGAGCGCGCGAACTCCGACCTCGAACGGGCGCGCAGCAAGGCCGAGCGCGCCGCCGCCGCGAAGACCGAGTTTCTCGCGAACATGAGTCACGAGATCCGCACGCCGATGACCGCAATCCTCGGCTTCACCGACATCCTGCTCGAGGAGGAGCCGGACGCTCCGGCCAGCGCGGCGGAGCGCGCCGACGCGCTGCGCACGATCCGCAGGAACGGCGCCTATCTGCTCGAGATCCTGAACGACATACTCGACTTCTCGAAGATCGAGGCGAACCGGATCGAGATCGAGCAGCTGGCGTGCTCGCCGCGGCGCATCGTCGCGGAATTGGCGGAGCTGATGCGGCCGCGCGCGCAGGCGAAGGGTGTGGCGGTGCAGGTCGCGCTCAACGACACCGTTCCCGAGAAGCTGCTCTCCGATCCGGTGCGGCTGCGCCAGATCCTGCTCAACCTGATCGGCAACGCGGTGAAGTTCACGGGCACGGGACGCGTGCAGATCGCGATGCGCTACGACCCGCTGGATCAGACGCTCGAGATCGACGTCGAGGACACGGGCATCGGCATCGCGGCGAACGTGCTCTCCGAGGTCTTCGAGCCGTTCCGACAGGGCGACAGCTCGATGACGCGCCGCTTCGGCGGCACCGGGCTCGGGCTCGCGATCACCAAGCGCCTGGTCGAGCGGCTCGGCGGCGCGATCACCGCGACGAGCCACCTCGGGCAGGGCAGCTTGTTCCGCGTGCGTCTGCCCGCGCATCGCGTGCCCGCTGCCGGCGCGACGGACGGCGGCGAGGCGGACACGCCATCGAGCGGCGGCCTGCGCGCGGCGCTGCGCGGGCTGCGCGCGCACGGCCGCGTGCTGGTCGTGGAAGACGGACCGGACAATCAGCGCGTGATTCGCCACGTGCTCGAGCGCGCGGGTTACGAAGTGACCATCGCGGAGAACGGGCTGATCGGCGTGGAGCTCGCGCTCGCGGCGCTCGACGACGGCACACCGTTCAGTGTCGTGCTGATGGACGTGCAGATGCCGGTGCTCGACGGCTTCGGCGCGACGCGCCGGCTGCGCGACGAGGGCTACCGCGGTCCGATCATCGCGCTCACCGCACACGCGCTGCCCTCCGAGCGTCAGCGCTGCATCGAAGCGGGCTGCGACGCGTTCGCGACCAAGCCGCTCGACCGGCTCGTGTTGCTGGAGACGATCGCGCAGTACACTCAGAAGGCATCCGCGCAGTAGCCGCGCTATTCTGCCGTCATGTCCGGGTTGGGTCCCGAACAGCGGGAACGGTACAAGCGACATTTGCTGCTGGACGGCGTCGGTCCCGAGGGACAAACCGCGCTGCTCTCGTCGAGCGTGCTCTTGATAGGCGCCGGCGGTCTCGGCTCTCCGGCGGCGCTGTATCTCGCCGCAGCGGGCGTCGGGCGCATCGGCATCGTCGACTTCGACCGCGTCGACGCGTCGAACCTGCAGCGCCAGATCCTCTACGCCAGCGAGGACGTCGGTGCGCCCAAGACCGAAGTCGCGGCGCGCAAGCTGCGCGCGCTGAACCCCGACGTCGAAGTGCGGCTCCACGAAGTGAAGCTCGACGCCTCGAACGCGAGCGAGATCTTCGCCGGCTACGACGTCGTACTCGACGGGACCGACACATTTCCGAGTCGCTATCTGGCGAGCGACGTCTGCGTCTGGCAGCAGAAGCCGCTGGTCAGCGGCAGCGTGATGCGCTTCGAGGGGCAGGTGGCGGTCTTCGATGCGCGCCGCGGCCCCTGTTACCGCTGTCTGTTCCCGGAGCCGCCGCCGCCGGAGCTGGCGCCGAACTGCGCGGAGGCCGGTGTCCTCGGCGTTCTCCCGGGCGTGATCGGCGTGCTGCAGGCGACCGAGGTGCTGAAGCTGCTGCTCGGCGCGGGTGAGGCACTCGTCGGCCGCCTGCTCGTGTACGACGCGCTGGCCATGGAGTTCAAGACGTTTCGAATTCCCAAGGACCCGGCCTGCGCCGTCTGCGGCGAGCAGCCGACGATCACGGCGCCGATCGACTACGCGGCGTTCTGCGCCGCCGGCGCCAGCGAGGCGCGCGAGCCCGAGATCGCGCCGCGGGAGCTGCGCGCGCGCCTCGACGCCGGTGCGGACCTGCTGCTCCTGGACGTGCGCGAGCCGTTCGAAGCCGAAATCGCGAGCATCTCGGGCGCGCGGCTGGTTCCGCTCGGGCAGCTCGAGGCGCGCCTCGTCGAGCTCGAGCCGTGGCGTTCGCGCGACGTCGTGGTCCACTGCCGCACGGGAGGGCGCAGCCGGCGCGCCTGTGAGCTGCTGCGCTCCAAAGGCTTCGAGCACGTCTCGAATCTCGCGGGGGGGATCGAGGCCTGGGCCCTCGAGGTCGATCCTGGTATGAAGCGGTACTGAACTACGGGGAGTCAGGCGCCAGACCGGCGCCGCACACCTGAAAGGGAAGGTCCGAGAATGCAGGCGCTGCGCTGTCATGTGTTCCGAGGGCTGCCCAAGGAACTCGAGGAAGAGGTCAACAAGTTCCTCGAGGTGACTCTCTGTCGCGTCCACCACGTGGTGCAGAGCGAATCGCAGAATCACGTCACCCTGACGATGATCTACGAGCTCGCGCCGCCGCCCGAGCTGGACTAGCGGGCGCGGCGGGAAACGCCCTTCGGGTCAAGATCCGGCAGCGGATTTCCGATCCAGCCGCGGGAGAAAGACTTCCCGAGGCCGGTCGAGTGAGCGATTCCGACGATACGCATGAGCAGCAGGCCACCGCCGACCGCGTGATTGCGCTCTACGGCGACCGCTTGCTGCCGCCCCTGGGCCAACAGATCGGTACGCTCTCCAGCCAGCTCGTGAAGGAGTCGGCGCTCGCGCTCCTGCTCGTCGACGCCGAGTCACTGCTCGAGATCGAGCGCCTGTACGGCGCGCGCGCGTTCCGAACCGCGCTCGACGCGCTGACGCAGCGCGTGCGCACGCGCATCGGGCGCGAGGTGGGCGACGAGGTGCTGATGACCTCCGGCGCGCTCGAGGAGGAACACATTCTGGTGTTCATCCCGCGGCCGCGCACGGAGTCGGCGTTCTTCCTGCACGATCTGCCGCGCCTCGCCGAGGAGCTGCGCTCCTACGTCGCGCTGTGTCTGAAGCGCATCGTCTATCCGTATCTGCACGAGCGCCCCGAGGTCCCGATCGGCACCGGCTTCGTGTTGCACCGCCCGTTTCAGCGGCCCGAAGCGCAGATCCGCCAGCTGATCGAGACGACGCGCGCCACCGCGCGCTTCGAGCGCGAACGCCGGCGCCGCGACCGCGCCGGCACGCTCGACCGCATCCTGCTCGAGGAGAGCGTGACGACGGTGTTCGAGCCGATCGTGCGGCTCGCGACGCGCGAGGTGATCGGCTACGAAGCGCTCTCGCGCGGGCCTGCGGGTACCGGCATGGAGACCCCGAGCGCGCTCTTCGGCGTCGCGGAGCAATCCGACCGCGAGTACGAGCTCGACAGCCTGTGCCGCCGCCGCGCGCTGGCGAACGCCCGGGGCATCGCGCCCCACCAGCTGCTCTTCCTCAACATCCTGCCGACCTGCATCCAGGACCCCGACTTTCAGGCGGTGCGCGTGCGCGAGACACTCGGCGCGCTCGGCCTCGGACCGCGCAACCTCGTGCTCGAGGTCTCGGAGCGTCAGGCGATCTCGAACTTCCCGATCTTCCGCGAGGCGACGGACCACTTCTCGCGCCTCGGCTTCCGCATCGCGCTCGACGACACCGGCGCCGGCTTCTCGAGCCTCGAGGCGGCGCTCGAGCTCTCGCCCGACTTTCTCAAGATCGACATGTCGCTGGTGCGGGGGATCGAGGAGAGCCCGGTGAAGCAGGAGCTGCTGCGCGGTCTGAAGGCCGTCGCCGGCAAGATGGGCTCGACCCTGATCGCCGAGGGCATCGAGACCGAGCACGAGCTCGAGGTGATTCGCGGCCTCGGCATCGAGTGCGGCCAGGGCTTCCATCTGGGCCGCGGCACGCCCTCTCCGATGGCCGCGCCCGTGCCCTCGCCGTCGCCCTCGGCCTCGGACCCGGACCTCCCGCGCTAGACTGCGCCGGTGAGTGAGCGAGCCCGCCCGCCTGCGGACATCGCGCCCGCGGAGTTCTTCCGCTGCTGGGCGCCCGACGCGGTCCGCACCGATCCCGAGCGGCGCAAGAAGCTCGAGAACCTGCGCGCCCGGATTCAGTTCGACCTCGCCGGCGAGGGCGGAGGTTTGTACTGGCTCGAGATCGGCGACGGCGAAGTGAGCGGCGGCGAGGGCCCGCTCGCCGCGCCCGACCTGGTGCTTTCCACGGACGTCGAGACCTGGCGAAAGCTGAACGCCGGCGAGGTCAAGGCGCCGACCGCGGTCATGAAGGGCAAGCTGCGCTTTCAGGGCAGCATGTATCTCGCCCTGCGCATCCACTTCATCATCGGGTGAAGGCGAGGCGAGAGCCGTCCCGAGCCGAGCCCGCAAGCGGCGGGAGCGGAGCGTAGACCAATCTGACTCGCCGCCCGCGCCTCGCCGGCGCCTCCTCACCCGGCGGGTACGCCTGAGGTTCGTCGGCATCCGGCGAGCGCTCGGGCTGCATTTCTTCGGATTCCGTGTCGCCGCCCGGACGGTGTCCGTCGCCGCTTCGGGGGTCCCCCCGAGTACGGGACCCCCCTCAGCCGGCTCCGGCCCCCGTCGGGCTCCCGCGGGTTGGGTGAGTGAACGAGTGACTGAGCTTGGTCACTCCGAGTCTTCTCGACCCCGCTGCTGAGCAACGCGACGGCCGAGCGAGGGCCGTCCCGAGCGAGGCCCGCAAGCGGCGGCAGCCGCGCGCAGCGAGCCGCAGGCGAGCGAAGTCA
>DATFUE010000338.1:0-2010 GCA_035261165.1 Myxococcota bacterium | reverse complement strand
AACAGCCCGCCCGCGATCACGAGCACCAGCTCCTGCCGGATGATCACGGCGACCGTCGAGAGCGCGCCGCCGAGCGCGAGCGCGCCGGTGTCGCCCATGAACACCGACGCGGGGTACGTGTTGTACCAGAGGAAGCCGAGCCCGGCGCCCATCAGCGACGAGCAGAAGATCGCGAGCGTGCCCGCGCCCGGCACGTGCTTCAGCTCGAGATAGTTGGCGATCACCGCGTTGCCGACCACGTAGCTGAACAGCCCGACCACCGCGGAGGTGGTCATCGTCGGGCCGATCGCGAGGCCGTCGAGCCCGTCGGTGAGATTCACCGCGTTCGAGAAGCCCACGATGAAGACCACCGCGAGCGGCACGTAGAGCCAGCCGATCGAGGGGTGGAAGCCCTTCACGAGGGGCAGCGAGATGGCCGCGTCGAAGCCGGGAAGTGAGTAGAGCCAGAGGGCGGCACCCCCGGCGACGGCGCACTGGCCGAGAAACTTCGCGCGCGCGCTGATGCCCTTGGGGTTCTTCAGGATCGCCTTGCGGTAGTCGTCGACGAAGCCGATCACGCCGCAGCCGAGCGTCACGAACAGCACGATCCAGACGAACGGGTTGGTCCACTCCGCCCAGAGCAGCGTGCTCGTGACCACCGCGAACAGGATCAAGGTGCCGCCCATGGTCGGCGTGCCGCGCTTCTGCTGGTGGCGGTCGGGCGTGTCTTCCCGGATCGTCTGGCCGATCTGACGGTTCTCGAGCCAGCGAATCAGCGCGGGACCGGCGATGAACGCGATGAGCAGAGCCGTGAGCGCCGCGCCGACGCTGCGGAACGTCAGGTAGCGGAAGACGTTGAAGGCGGAGACTTCCGACGAGAGAAGTTCGTAGAACAGGTGGTACAGCATCAGCAGGTCTCCGCGAGCAGTTTCACCACGCGCTCGAGCTTCATGCCGCGCGAGCCTTTGACCAGCACGACGTCGCCCGAGCGCGCGTTCCGGTGCACGTGCGCGGCCGCGTCCTCGGCGCTCTCGGTCTCGAAGACGCGAGTGACTCCGGCGGCGCGGGCGGCGGCGGCGGTGTGCGCGGAGAGCTCGCCCACGG
Source organism: Myxococcota bacterium (assembly GCA_035261165.1). GTDB lineage: Bacteria > Myxococcota_A > UBA9160 > SZUA-336 > SZUA-336 > VGRW01. The sequence continues at coordinate 927 of DATFUE010000338.1, read as the reverse complement.
CCACAAGCACGTCGACGCGGGACGCGGCTACGAGCTTTCCGAGCTCGGCGTGAAGCGCCGGCGCGTCGTCGCCCAACTCGAACATGTCGCCGAGCACCGCGAGGGCGCGGCCCGTGCCGCGCAGCTCCGCGAGTGTCTCGAGCGCGCGCGCGACCGAGTGCGGGTTCGCGTTGTAGCTGTCGTCGATCACGAGCACGCCGTTCGGGGCGCGCACCAGCGCCACGCGGCCCGGAACGCCGCTGAACTCCTCGAGCCCGCGCTGGATCGCCTCGAGCGGCCGCGCGCCGAGCAGCTCCGTCGCGTAGGCGGCCGCCGCGGCGCACAGCCCGTCGTCGACCAGGTGCAGGCCCGGCGCGCGCATGCGGATCCGCGCGTCTCCGGCGGGACACTCGAGCGTGTAGAGCGCGGCGCCGTGCTCGATGCGCTCGATCCGCGCGCGGAACTCCGCCGCCGCGTGGAGCGCGAAGCGCAGCTTCTTGCCCGCGAAGCGCGCGGACTGCGCGACGCAGCTCGGATCGTCCGTGTTCACGATCGCCGTCGCCCCGGGGCGCAGGCGCGCGAACAGCTCGCCCTTCGCGTTCGCGATCGCCTCGAGTGACCCGAGCAAGCCCAGATGCGCCGGCGCGACGTTGGTGATCGCGCCGACCGTCGGGTCCGCGATCGCCGCGAGCGCGTCGATCTCGCCCGCGTGATTCATGCCCAGCTCGACGACGAGCACCTCGTCGTCCGCCGCCAGACCGAGGATCGAGAGAGGCAGGCCGATGTGGTTGTTCAGATTTCCCGGCGTGCGGCGCACGCGCCGCCCCGCGGCCTCGAAGATGCGCGCGCACAGCTCCTTGGTCGTGGTCTTTCCGTTCGAGCCGGTGATCGCGACCACCGGGCCCGCGAAGCGCGCGCGGTGCGCGCGAGCCAACGCGCCCAGCGCCA
>DATFUE010000337.1:0-2555 GCA_035261165.1 Myxococcota bacterium | reverse complement strand
CACTGGTGGCTGCCGTCGCTGGGCGAGGGGAGTTTCTCCGCGAACGGCTATCAGGGCCAGTACGTGTTCGTAGCGCCCGCGCGCGACGTGGTCGCGGTTCGGCTGGGTGAGTCGACCGCCGACCAGCAGCCGCTCGTGAAGGAGTGGCTCGCCGAGCTGGTCGCGCGCTTTCCGCGCCTGCGCTGACCCCTCTACGACTTCGGCGCACCGGCCGCCGCGGGCGCGGCGCTCTTCGCGGCGATCTCCTGATCGATCCAGCGCGTGAAGTCTTCGAGCGGGCGCGCGCCGGACACGAGGATGCCGTTCACGAAGAACGCGGGCGTGCCGGTGAGTCCCGCGGCGCGGGCGGCCGTGGCGTCCGTGTTCACGCGTGTCTCGGTCGCGGGATCCTGCCGGCAGGTCTTGAACGCCGCGGGGTCGAGATGGATCTCCGCCGCGTACTTCTCCAGGTCCGCGTCCGCGAGCGCCTGCTGATTCGCGAACAGCAGGTCGTGGTACTCCCAGAACTTGCCCTGCTGCTCGGCGCAGACCGCGGCGATGGCGGCGGCGCGCGCGCGCGGGTGGAGCCCATCGAGCGGCATGTGGCGATACACCAGGCGCACCTGGGTCGGATACCTCTGCAGAATGTCGACCACCGTCGGCTCGGCGCGCTTGCAGAACGGGCACTGGTAGTCGCTGAACTCGATCAACACCACGGCCGCGTCGGCGGGACCCTTCGACGGCCCGGTCGCATCCACGTTCACGCGCGGCGGCTGCATCAGCACGGCGACCTGCGCGTTCTTGCGCAGCTCGGCGCGCACCTTCTCGGGGCGCTGTGACTCCAGGTGCGAGCGAATGCGCGCGGCGAAAGCCTCGAGCGTCGCGTCGGGGGGCAGGCGGCTGCGGTTCTCGTCGAAGAACGCCTTGACCTCGTCGTCCGTCACCGGGCCGAGCGCCTTGACCTGGTCGGCCTGATAGTCGTCGGGCGACTTGCCGCCCTTCTTGGCGGCGTCGGCGAGCAGGCGCTCGTCGATCAGCGATTCGATCGCCTGCGCGCGGAGGTCGTAAACCTCGCTCTCCGGCTTGTCGGCGACCTCGCGCTTGTAGAGATCCTCCTTGATCCACGTCTCGAGCTCGCTGGCCTTGATGTCGCTGCCGTTCAGCTTCGCGACGACCGTGTCGCCGCCCGGTGTCGCCGCGGTGCCGGGAGCGCTCTTGCTCGAGTCGCGGCCGCTACACGCAATTGTGGCGGCGAGCAGCGCCGTGATCGCGGCGCGTTGCAGGAGCTTCGCATGAGTCATGGGCGCGTTCCTTCAAAATGGGAGGCGGAGTCTAGCCTTGTCGGCGGAGCGCTGCCCGGGGAAAATCCGCTCCATGCGGGCGCCGGTTTGCGTCGGAATCGCGGGCGGAACCGGCGCCGGCAAGAGCATTTTGGCGGCGGCGCTCGAGCAGGCGTTCGACGCGGAGCGCGTGCTCCGCATTCCGCACGATGCGTACTACAGAGACCGCGGGGAGCAGAGCGCCGCGGCGCGGGCGGCGCTGAACTTCGATCATCCCGCCGCGCTCGAGAGCGAGCTCCTGGTGCGGCACCTGCGGGAGCTGCGCGCCGGTCGCGCGGTCGACGTCCCCGTCTACGACTTCACGCGCCACCGGCGCGCCGCAGAGACCTGGCGCGCCGAGCCGCGCGCGCTGGTCGTGGTCGACGGCATCCTCGCGCTCGCCGATCCAGCGCTGCGCGCGTGTTTCGATCTGCGCATCTTCGTGGATGCGCCCGAAGAGCTGCGCCTGCGCCGGCGAATCGCGCGGGATGTCACCGAGCGCGGCCGCAGCGCGGAGTCGGTGCGCGCGCAATTCGAAGCCACCGTGCGCCCGATGCACGCGCGCTTCGTGGAGCCCAGCCGCGCGCACGCGGACCTGGTCGTCGCGAACGCCAGTGATCTGTCTCTCGCGCGCGAGCCGCTGGTCGCGCGCGTCCGCGCGCTGCTCGACTAAGTCAGCGTGGCGAGGAACTCGAGCAGCGCCTTGTTGGTCGCGCCCGGATCTTCCTGCTGCGTCCAGTGACCCGCGTCGGGGAGGAGCTGCATGCCGCGGAAGTCATTGCAGAACGACGGCATCATCTGCACCATCGGTCCGGGGCCGTCGCCCCCGGGGCCAGTCACGACCGCGTCGCGCAGGCCGCCGATGAAGTAGGCCGGGACGGTCACCTTAGCGTCGCCGAACGGCGCGAGCAGCTCCCAATTTCGATCGAAGTTCCGGTACCAGTTGAGCCCGCCGCGAAAGCCCGTGCGCGCGAACTCGCCCGCGTAGAACGCGACGTCCGCTTCGCTGAGCCACGCGGGCAGCTTCGGCGGCTCGACCAGCGCGTCGAGAAACCCGGCGGTCTTGGGGATGGCGGTGCGGATCCCGCGGTCGCGCGGCGCCGAGCCGGACGCGCTGTAGAGCAGCATGCGCATCGTGCGCTCGGGGTCGGCCTCGAGCTCGCGCTCCGCCTTCCCGGGCTCCTGGAAGTAGAGGATGTACATGAAGTTGTCGCCGGCGGCGGCCTTGAACATCTGCGTCGGGGGCAGCGGCAGGCG
>DATFUE010000336.1:0-4884 GCA_035261165.1 Myxococcota bacterium | reverse complement strand
GCGGAAGTCGATCTCCAGCGCGTGCTCGTCGCTGGGAATCTCGACGTCGCGGAAGAGCGAGTCGCGCACCAACACCGGCGCGTTCGCGCGCAGCGCGACCGCGATCGCGTCGCTCGGGCGCGCGTCGATCGTGAGACTGCGCCCGCGCAGCTCGAGCTCGATCACCGCGTAGTACGTGCCTTCGCGCAGCTCTGTCACGACCGTGCGCAACACGCGGCCGTGAATCTGATCGAGCACGCTCTTCAACAGGTCGTGCGGATTCGGACGCGGGCTCGGCTGGTGCTCGATCGCGCGCTCGATCGACTCGGCCTCGAAGTCGCCGACCCAGATCGCCAGCGTTCGCCCGCGCTCGCCGTCTTCGACCAGCTCGACGAGCGGCGAAGACGTCACCGGATCGAGGCGCACGCGCGACACGTGCACGTTGCGCAGGGGGTCATCCGCGGAGCCGGCCGGCCCGCAGGCCGAGAGCAGCGCGAGCACGCAGGCGAAGCGCAATTTCACGAATCGGGATCGGAGCGCCACGGTGAGGTTCCTTCGCGATAGGCCCCCCTCCGCCGCCTCGAATCTATCATGGGGTAAGCTGGGGCGGATGCGCGGAACGCAGAGCTTCTCGGCCCTGGTGCTCGGCGCGGTCACGCGCGACCTGGAGCCGGGAGGCGCATCATCGCCGGGCGGCGTGGTGCACTACGCGGGGCTCGCGTTTGCCGCCCTGGGCGCGCATACGCGCGTCGTGACGCGCTGCCGCGTCGAGGACGCGCACGGGCTGCTGGCGCCGCTGTGCGCCGCCAAGCTCGAGACGCGCGCGCTCGCGAGCCGCGAGACCACGACTTACGCCAACGACTACAGTGGGAGCGAGGACCAGCACGAGCTGCTGGCCGCCTCCGATCCGATCGGGCCTGACGATCTGCCGCTCACCTGGCGGCGCGCCGACGCGATCCACCTGGGCCCCCTGCATCGCCGCGACCTCCTGCCCGAGACCCTGGCCGTGCTCGAGGGCCGCGTGGGCATCGACCTGCAGGGCCTCGTGCGGCAGAACTCGGGGACTGGCACGAAGCTCGCACCGAACGCAGAGCTCAAGGACTTTCTCGCCCACGTGTCCGTCGCCAAGGCGGCCGAAGAGGAGATCGCAGTCTTGCTCGAGGGCATGACGCTCGAGGAGTTTCGACACGAGTTCGGCTTGGCCGAGCTTCTGGTCACGCGCGGCGCGCGCGGCGCGCTGCTGGTGACCCGGAGCGGTGTAGACGAGATCGCGGCCGTTCCGGCGAAGCGCCGCTTTCCCACCGGTGCGGGCGACGTGTTTCTCGCGGCCTATCTGTTCGCGCGCGTTTCGGGCCGCGAGCCGCGCAGCGCGGCGCAGTTCGCCGCGCGCGCCGGCGCGGCGCAGATCGAGCACGGCCATCTGCCTCGGGGGTTCGCGCTCGCGGAGCCGACGCCGTGAAGCGCATGGGAGCGGCCCTCCTGCTCGCGCTCTGCGCAGGCTGCGTGGTCGTCGACATGGGCAGCAGCAAGACGGTCACTCCGGCCGACACGCACGTTCCCGTGCCGGACAGATACCAGGGCAAGCAGGCGCCGGAGCTGGTCGACAGCGAGGTTCCGGGTTGCAAGCGCGCGCGGGCGCTCGATCCGAATCTCTACTACTGCAGCAAGGACGAGCACTGGTTCCGCTACGCGCAGAACCGCTGGTATCTCGCGTTCGCCTGGGACGGGAACTGGTTCCCGGTGGGCGACACGGATCTGCCGCGCTCGCTCGCGGCGATCACCCCCGCGCCCGAGGAAGTGAAGAAATCCCGCGATGACCGCCTGAAGGCGCTCGACGAGAAGCTCGAGCAAATCGAGCTGGAGAAGCAGCACCCGGGCGCCAAGAGCGGAAACTGAGCTCGACGAGCCCGGCGCGAGTCACTGCCCGGTCTTGGCCACCCAGCGCAGGCCCGGCAGCCCGTCGATGCTCGCCGCGTTCTTGTCCTGCTGATACTGCGCGAGCCCATCCGGCCCCTTCTTCGCGGCCCAGGCGCCGAGCTGCACGCGCTCGCCCTGATATTCGTAGAGCGGCACGCCATAGCCGCACGAGTCACTCGCGCGCTCGACCTGCACCAGAATCACCGCGCGCGTCCCCGCCGCCGGCGGGAACTTCGCGGCGAGCGCGGCGAAGCGCGCGTCCGACGGCTCGATCGCCTCGCCCCGGCCGTGCAGCCGCACGATGTTCGGCGGACCCGCGAACGCGCAGAACATCAGCACGATGCGCGCGTTCTCGCGCAGGTGCGCGATGGTCTCCACGCCGCTGCCGACGAAGTCCAGATACGCGACCGAGCGCTCGTCGAGAACGCGCAGGGTGTCGAGACCCTTGGGCGACAGGTTCACGCGCCCGTCGCGGCCCGACGGGGCGGTGGCGACGAAGAACATGTGCTGCGCCTCGATGAACGCGCGCAGTCGCTCGGGGACGGTCGCGAAGACGTTGCTCATGGCTCCTTCTCAGCGCGCGGCTTCGGTGATTTCGATCATGCGCTCGAGCGCGCGGCGCGCGTCATGCGCGACGCGGGCCTGACCCGCGACGTCGAGCCGCTCGCGGGCGCCCGTGACTTCGTCGACGACGTCGCCCGCCAGCACGCGGTTCAAGTCCGGCGCCTTGCCTTTTGCGAGCAGGTCGAGGAGCGCGACCAGGTGCGGCGGGTCGTTCCGCGACATGGTCGCGCAGCCGCAGCCGGCGGCGTCGTCGCCGGGAACGTCCGCCAGGTGAACCACCTCGATGTCGCGCAGCCGAGCTTGCTCGCGCAGGTTGTTCACGAAGTGACCTTCGGTGCCGACGGCAAAACGGCTGCCGCGCGGGGCGTCGAGCACGAGCCGCCAGAGCTGACTCGTCGAGCCGTGCGCGTCCGCGACCGCGACCACCTCGCGCTTCGACTCGGGATGCACCACCACCCGGTAGCCGCGCGCGCGCCACCAGGCGACGTGCGCCGGCGTGAAGATCGTGTGCACGCCGCAGAACGAGCCCCAGAGCAAGAGCTCGGCTCGGTCGAGGCTACGCCAATCGGTGTCGGCGAGGTCGCCACCCTCGTGGCCCGGCGGCACGACGACGGTCTTGTCGGGGGCGATGCCGACGTCGGCGGCGACGTTCCGGCCGAGGTGCTGGTCGGGCACGAAGAAGATCTTCTTCCCCTGCGCGCGCGCCCAGCGCATGATCGCGCCCGCGTTCGAGCTGGTGCACACCGCCCCGCCCGTGCGCCCCGCCAGCGCCTTCACGCGCCCCGACGTGTTCATGTACGCGATCACCATGAGTGACTCGCCGTAGCGCGCCTCGAGCTTGGCAAAGGCCGGCGCGATCATGAACTCCTTGGCCATCATCTCCATGGTGCAGCCGGACTTCGGGTTCGTGATCCACACTTGCTGGTGTGGCGCCGCGAGCAGCGCGATCGCCTCGGCCATGAAGTGCACCGCCGACTCGACGAAGATGCGCTTCTCGGGGTGCAGCACGGCTTCGCGCGCGAGCTGATACGAGTCCGCGATCAGCCCGCCGTAGCGCTCGACCAGCTTCACGACCTCGCCGCCCATGTAGTAGTGCGCGAGCAACACGAGGTCGGGGCCGAGCAGCTTCCGCGCGGGCTCGATGTAGCCGTCCATCCAGGGCAGCACCGTCGCCGGCAGGCGATCCGGCAGCGCCAGATACTCCTCGGCGTACGGCTTGAACTCCGGCTGGTACCAGTCGAGCGGCAGATCCGTCTGGCAGATCGGGATGTCGGGCTGGAGCTCGATGCCGCGGGGGGTCGACATGGAGGGAAACTAGCACGCGCCGCGCGCGCTTCAGATCGGTCCGGGCTGCGTGAGGTGGTCGACGTCGAAGGCCGCCGGCTTCGAGAGCGGCGCGGCCCGCACCGGACAATCCGGCACCGCGCAGCCCGCGCAGTGCACGGGCCGGCACGGATCGATGTGCACGACGAAGTCCTCGTCGCCTTCCACCGCCTTGGCCAGCGCCGCCTCGAGGCCGTCCTCGACCCGGTGCGCTTCATCCATCGTGAAGTAGCGCGGCACCACGAGGTGTAGGTCGACGTGCCGGCGCCGCCCCGCCTTGCGCGAGCGCAGCTGATGGATGTCACACCACTGCGGCCGCCGCGCCGCCTCGAGCGCGTTCGCAAGGCGCACGAGCAGCCCGAAGTCCGCCTCGTCGAGCAGCCCCGTGAGTGAGCGGCGCACCACGCGCGCCCCCGCCCAGGCGAGGTTCCCGGCGACCAGGATCGCGACGATCGGGTCGATCATCCCGACACCGGAGAGTGTCACCGCGACCAGCGCCGCGATGCTCGCCGCGGTGGTGAGCGTGTCGGACAGCACGTGCACGGCGTCGGCGCGCAGCGCCTCGGAGCTCTCGCGCCGCCCCGCGCGCAGCAAGTACAGACCGAGCACGAGGTTCCCGCCGCCCGCGACCGCGGAGATCGCCATGCCGGTGCCCAAGTGGCCGAGCTCGCTTCCGACGAAGAGCCGCCGCATCGCCTCGACCGCGATGAACAGCGCCGCGCCCGCGATCAGCGCCCCCTCGACCGCGGCCGAGAGCGGCTCCGCCTTCCCGTGTCCGTAGGGGTGATCTGCATCGGGCGGCCGCCGGGACACCGCAACGCTGAACGTCATCACCGACGCCGCGATCACGTTCACGCTCGACTCCGCCGCATCCGCCAAGAGCGCCATCGAGCCCGTGTACAGATACGCCGCGAGCTTCACCGCGAGAATCACGATGCCGGCCCCGAGCGAAACGAACCCCGCCCGCACCGCGGGGCTGGCTCGCCCGACCCTCAAGCTCGGCTGGCTCATCCCGACACCTTAGCGCTATGCTGCCGCCCGCTTCGTCGGGGCGTAGCGCAGCTTGGTAGCGCGCTTGGTTCGGGACCAAGAGGTCGGCGG